>JANOZG010000156.1:0-4103 GCA_031429275.1 Planctomycetota bacterium | reverse complement strand
GTATATGTATATGTATATACCTATCGCGGATCCAAGTGGATTAAAGAGGGTGCAGAATTCACATCGCATTGGGCTTACACCCCCCCGACGCGTCCAGCAGTGCCGTTGACAAATCAGGAATCGTGGCCAAAGAATCCAATTGACGCGTTCGTACTGCAGCGGCTGGAAGAAGAAAAACTTAGCCTAAATGAAGAAGCAGCTCCTCACGCCTGGTTGAGACGCGTGACTTTGGATCTGACTGGCTTACCACCTTCGATCGAAGAGCTTGATGCCTTCGAAAATCTAGTGGCGACCGAACCAAAGGAAGACGTGTACGCGCAGGTCGTTGATCGCCTTTTCAAATCCCCACGATACGGCGAACGCATGGCGATGCAGTGGCTGGACGCGGCAAGATATGCAGACACAAATGGGTACAACAACGATGAGACTCGCACCATGTGGCCGTGGCGTGACTGGGTGATTCAGGCATTTGCAGACGGAATGCCATATGATCAATTTCTCACAGAACAACTTGCAGGCGATCTGTTGCCCAACGCCACAGTATCTCAAAAGGTCGCCACAGGTTTCAGTCGAAACCACGTACTCACAACTGAAGGCGGTATTTTTGAAGAAGAATATCATGTCGAATACGTTGCCGATCGTGTCCACACGACAGCCACTGTGTTTCTTTCGACATCTCTCCAGTGCGCTCGGTGCCATGATCACAAGTACGACCCGTTGACGCAGAAAGAGTACTATCAATTCGCGGCCTTCTTCAACAATGTTCCGGACAAAGTCGTCTCTTATAATCAGGCTCGCATGGCCGAGCCGCTGCTGCGTCTGCCCACGCCCGAGCAACAAGCGGAGCTCGACAGGATCGACTCGCGAATAAAAGAGGTCGATGCTGAACTTGCGAAACTGGCGGCTCAGCAAGGTGCCGACACCGCGGCATTAATGGCAGAAAAGGCGACGTTGGCGGAACAACGCAAAAAACTGGAATCTGAAATCCCGGCCACAATGGTCATGGCAGAACCGGCAGAATCTCGCCCGATTTTTGTCTTGAAACGCGGTCAGTATGATCAGCGAGGTGAACAGGTGACAGCCGGATTTCCAGCCGCACTGGCTTCGCAAAATGTCGCAGTCTCGACACCGACGGATCGTACGTTCAACAGACTACAGCTTTCTCAATGGCTGACAGATCCAGGACATCCGCTGACGGCTCGTGTCGCTGTGAATCGCTGGTGGGAGATGTTATTTGGTGTCGGTATCGTTGAGACGACCGAAGATTTTGGGATTCAGGGAGCGCTGCCCAGTCATCCGGAACTTCTCGATTGGCTGGCCACGGAACTCATTCAACAAGGTTGGGACCAACGCCGCATCCTGAAGCTCATCGTCATGTCGGCTACGTATCGTCAGTCGTCGAATGTGTCTGCCACGCAGTTGCAGCGTGATCCGCGAAATGAACTTCTCGGCCGTAGCCCTCGCTATCGATTGCAGGCCGAGACTGTCCGCGACACTGCGTTATTTGTGAGTGGCCTGCTGAAAGAGAGAATTGGCGGCCCCAGCGTCAAACCTTATCAGCCCGACGGCCTTTGGGAAGACGTCAGTGTAGAGCGGCGTGACAAGTACGTTGCGGATAGCGGTGAAGGTCTTTATCGACGCAGCATGTATACGTTTTGGAAACGCACCTGTCCGCCACCGGGGATGGCAACGTTTGATGCGCCTGATCGTGAAACATGCGTGGTCCGAAGAGCTCGCACAAACACTCCGATGCAGGCTTTATTGCTGCTGAACGATCCGACATACGTCGAAGCTGCGAGAAAACTGGCAGAACGCATATCTTTGCCATCGACGAGTACGCAGGATCGATTGAACCTTGCGTTTCGAATCGTGTTGACACGACTGCCGAGCGATACCGAGCGGATGACACTTCAGAGAATTCTCGACGAAGCCCAAACGCACTTTGCTGCCAATCCAACAGCAGCAGATGAGTTGCTGGGTGTGGGGCAATCTGGTCGTGATTTGACGCTAATTGCTGTCGATTTGGCTGCATGGACAACGGCGATGAGCGTGTTGCTGAATCTGGATGAGAGCATTTCTAAACTTTGACGAGGCGTCTTCATTTCCACTGAATCAGTTTGCAATCATTGATCGACTCGTCATAGTGCCAATATGGCACTGCGAAAGATTCTGCGGTCGCTGATGCGGGAATGTCCCGCTGTGTTTTCCCATGAAATGTCTCAGTCGTCATTGCATCACGTTGGTGCGGGCTGACTGAGCGTTGAAACATTGAAAGTTGGTGCCATGGTGATTCGTGTGTGTGCTCTGTTACTTTTCCTGACAGCGTCAGTTTCTGCAATTGCTCAGGATGCGGCGACTGAGAATAAAGAGGCCCCGAAAACGGAAGCTCCGAAATTGGAAACAACGATCCAGAAGGCAAGTTATGCCATTGGCTTTAACTTTGCCAAGAAACTGCAGAACGACGGACTGACGCCAGATGCAAAGGCACTGACGGCCGGAATCGCAGCTGCATTGGCTAACGAAGAGTCCGCTTTAACACAAGAAGAAATCCAGGCCGTTTTCGCGAAGCTTGGAGCTGAAATGCAGAAGGTTGCGGAAGAAAAAGGCGCAAAGGCCCGGGAGGCTGGTAAAGCGTTTCTTGAAGAGAACAAAAAGAAGGACGGTATTAAGGTCACAAAGTCCGGCCTGCAGTACCTTGTGATCAAAGAAGGAACTGGCGCGACTCCCACGAAAGCAAGCACAGTAACGACTCACTATCGAGGCACATTTATTGATGGCAAAATGTTTGATAGTTCGTACAAAGGTGCCGAACCGACTGCGACTGAAGAACCAATTTCATTTCCAGTCACCGGAGTGATCAAAGGTTGGACGGAAGCATTGCAGTTGATGAAAGTTGGTGCCAAATACCGACTGTTCGTACCGAGTGATTTGGCCTATGGCGAGGCAGGGCGTCCTTCAATCGCGCCAAATTCTGTGCTGATTTTTGACATCGAACTGGTCGACTCAAAGTAGTTTGAAATCTGCAATCTACAGACCTATTAATTGCCCGCTGAATGAGTGGGGCATAGACCGTGATTGTGAAGATTAACCCGTGGCCGACAGGCTTGGATGTATTGCTACCTTGCCTGACGGCCACGGGTTACACAATTCTCATTGAAACGACGTGGCTCCTTCAATCTCACTATTGAAGCGGGCCATTTTTTTTTAAGGCAGCTGACGTCTACTGAAACAGCTCGCCGAAGAACGAATTCATGGCAATCCATGACCGCTTGTCCGCTTTTTCGTTATACGCCGCGCCGCGTGAATTGTCGTTGCCAGCCATCGGTTGAGTAAAGGAATGAACTGCACCGGAGTAGATGGCCATTTGCCAATCGACTTTCGCTTCATTCAATTCCGCCTTGAAAGCTTCAATGTCTTTCGCGGGGACAAACGGATCGTCGGCGCCATGACACACAAGAATCCTGCACTTGATGTTCTTGCCGGCTTCCGGTTGAGGTGAATCCAGTCCACCGTGAAAGCTGACGACTCCGGAGACTTCAGCACCACTGCGAGCAAGTTCCAGAACTCCCGTGCCACCGAAGCAATATCCAATCGCGGCAATTTGATTCTTAGAGACATGGGCCTGGGCCTTCAGTTGCCCCAAACCAAGGTTCAAACGACGACGATACAGTTCGCGATCGGTCTTGTAGATACTTGATTGTTTGGCTGCATCCGGTTGATTGTTCGGGCGAATGCCTTTGCCATAAATATCCAGTGCGAACGAGACATAGCCAAGCTCTGCCAATTGGCGGCAGCGGCCCTTTTCATAATCTGTCAGCCCCATCCACTGATGAACGACGAGTACTCCCGGCATTGGGTTGTCGGCTTTTGCAGAATCCCACGCAACGAAGCCTTCGAGCGTCACGTCCCCGTCTTTATACTCAACAACCTGTGTTTTGATTTCCGCATCAACGTGACTTAGACAACAAACACAAATCAAAGCCGCAAGCACATATCTCATCATTTCTTCCTTTCAGTTTGTTCAGGAACAGCTACGCCGGGAGCGGAACGCATACAGGCCCAGTAGATCAGCTGGAAAATATGGCAAGCAAGGTTTGCAGTCC
>JANOZG010000155.1:0-1992 GCA_031429275.1 Planctomycetota bacterium | reverse complement strand
GTAGGACGGGTCTCCAGACCCGTCCGGACAACAGTTGTAAGATGTCTGGACGGGTCTGGAGACCCGTCCTACGAATTACATCCAACGGATCATAACTACGATCTTGCGCCTTCGCGACGTGGTTTACGCTGCGGACGACTTCCCCCGCCATCTGGACGATCAGATCGTCCGCTCGGCCTGCCGGGACGAGATGAGTATGCATTTTCCTGCTGTCCGTCTGCTTTGGAAATCTGCAACTGGCGACCAGAAACCCAAACCTTCTTTAAAGCAAAGAATGTTTCTGAAGGCATGCCCTGTGGAAGATCCACGGTGCTAAAATCATCGAAGATTTCGATGCGACCAATTTGAGCGCTATCGATGCCAGCTTCGTTCGCGATTGCTCCCACGATATTGCCCGGCTTGACCTGATGCATATGGCCGACTTCAATGCGGAACGTCTCCTTGTTCGCGTCGTCGCGACGTGGTGCTCGAGGGCGATCGTCACGATCTCGGAAACCACCTTCGCTGCGAGGTGCACGATCCCGAGAACCACGATCGTCGAACCGTCCGCCTCGATCTCTGTCCCCGAATCGAGGCCCGCGATCTCCGCCGCGTTCATCGCGGCGACCACGTTGTTCGAAAAAGGTCTCTTGACGGAATTCTTCCTTTAACAGCAAAGACTGTCCGCCAGTGGACATCACGGCCAACGCTGCCATGATTTGTTCAACAGGCGTCTCTGGATTTTCACGACGATATTGCTCGATCAATGAGCCCATGGATTCCGCCATTGGATGACTCATGTTCTCAGTAATCTTTGCGTGAAATTGAGCGACGCGCATCTTGTTGATCGCGCGATTGGTTGGCAGTTCCATCAATTCAATTTTCTGTCGCGTGGCATATTCCAGGCTTTTCAGCATTCGCTGAGCCTTCGGATGCACGAACAGAATTGCTTCACCACTGCGCCCCGCGCGGCCAGTGCGTCCGATACGATGTACGTAGGCTTCGTCGTCACCGGGCAGATCGTAATTGATCACGTGGCTGATCCGCTGCACGTCGAGACCACGAGCGGCGACGTCCGTGGCAACAATGATATCCAACTTGCCGGATTTCAGATTTTCGATAATGCGTTCGCGCTGAGCTTGTGCGATATCGCCGTTCATGGCCGCAGCTTTAAGTCCCCGCTGTGAGAGGAAGTCTGCCAGCGGTTCAGTCGTACTACGCATCTTGACGAATACAATCACGCCGTCGATTGGTTCTGCTTCCAGAATACGTCCAAGAGCCGCTTCTTTCTGATGATTGCCGACGACAACAAATCGCTGTCGAATTGTGTCTGCTGTGGCGGTCTTTTGACGAATCGTGATTTCCGCTGGATTCTTCAAGTGCTTTTGAGCGATCTTGCGAATCACTGGCGGCATCGTCGCTGAAAAGAGGGCAATCTGCCGCTCAGTTGGAAGTTGATCAAGAATCCACTCGACGCTTTCCGCGAAGCCCATACGAAGCATTTCGTCGCCTTCGTCCAGAACCACACCTTTGAGTGCATCCATTTGCAGCGAACCGCGATTCATGTGGTCCGTGATGCGTCCTGGCGTTCCAACGATGACGTGGACTCCGCGTTTCATCTGAGCAAACTGAGGTTGGTAAGCGGCACCACCGTAGACGGCAAGTACATTCAGTCCTTTCAGATTTGCACCGTATCGTTCGAACGCTGCAGCAACCTGAATGGCGAGTTCGCGAGTTGGCACGAGTACCAGAACCTGCGGGCTACGCACAGCCAGATCGATACGCTGCAACATTGGCAATGCGAAAGCACCGGTCTTCCCGGAACCTGTTTGAGCCATGCCGAGTACGTCGCGACCTTCGAGAAGGTGCAGAATTGTTTGTTCCTGAATCGGCGTCGGAGTTGTGTACCCCGAATCGTCGATGGCTTTCATCAGCGGAGCGATGAGATTGAGCTTATGGAAGCCATTTTCGTCCGCGGTTGCTGCTACGGCCGGAGCTACCGGTGCTGCTGAT
>JANOZG010000154.1:0-32096 GCA_031429275.1 Planctomycetota bacterium | reverse complement strand
TACCGGCGGAACGACAATCGGTATTGGCAGGGTCTCATGGTCCTGCAGATACGTGCGTAAAAAGGCCGCATCGTAGAGCCTGGAGATTTCCCATGGCTCGATTTTTTCGTTGACACCACTCGTTGTTGCATCACCGATGGTGTTAATCTCGGTTTGGTTTTGTAAGGCGATAGCCAACGGGGCGATCGTAAACAGGCTGGCGATCAAGCCCGCAGCGACGAAGGCACGTAGAACGATGGGTGATGACAATTCTGAATTTTTCCTGCCGGTTGGATTGGGTGCGATCAGGCGGCGAATTCGCTGAAGCATTGCCGAGCCCCGATGATCGGTTGCCGCCTGTGCCAGAGGTAGCGGTCTTGCGCCGAGCCCCAGAGATTGAATCGCCAACAGTGCTTCGGCCAGTCGAATGGGTTGTCCAACCACGTCAACGGCGAGGTCATCGCACAGATGTTCTCGTTCCAATCGGATTACTCTTGAAATCCACCAAACGCCCGGGTGAAAAAATAACATCGTTTCAATGACGATCTGCAACAGGTTTTGCAGGAAGTCGTTGCGGCGCAGGTGAGCCAGTTCGTGGGCAAATATCGCTGTCAATTGTTCAGGCGTCAAACAGGAAAATAGCGAGGTCGGAATGATGAGACAGGGGCGAATGACTCCCAGCACCATGGGCGTGGTGACTGCGTCGGATTGAAATAGTCTCACCACTCGATTGATGTTCATCGATTGTGTCAGCCGGTCCAAACAATCACGAGCATAATGCGTCTTGATGAGAGCTGAATGGCCAACCACCCGAACTGCCAAATACCAACCGCCGATTTGGCGCACCGACAGCAGAAACACTCCAACGAGCCAGCAGGGTACAAGCCAAACGACGAAGGAACGCCGTGTCGCGGCTGGCGCGGAAGCGGTCGTCATTGTGGCCGTCGAAACTGATTCAGCGGCGTTCTCGGCTTCCACGATCGAATCGGCCGCCAATTCTTCCACAAGCGATTGTGTGCGTGCATCCACTGACATGCCATGGACGATCGCCACGGTCTGCTCGGCAGATGCGGCAGAGAATAAATCAGCACTTGAGTTGCTGCTTGATAGCGACCAAACAAAAAACGCAACGGGCGTGATTGCCATCAGAATCAACCCGACGAAGGCTGTCCGATATTTTGCGCGCGAACTTCGTTGAGTTGCAAGGATACATCCAATGAGTACTGCGATGATCGCTAGCTGCCAGGTAGAATGCAATAATGTCCATCCTGACTTTTCGAGTACAAACCAGGGGTTTCCGATAAGATGCCAGTTCATCTTTTCTCTCCTCGCTTGGCTCTTCGAATCAATGATTGCATCTCTGCCAACTCGATTTCGCTAACCGTCGGCGATGACACCGCGCACTGAACTAAATCCGTCATCGCCCCGCCGAAGAGTCGCTGAGCAAGATCTTGCAGGACACTTTTCTGCGTCTCTTCGCGCGAGACGACGACGGTGTAAATCTGCGGTCGAACCGATTCGTCGCGGCTCAAGAAACCCTTTTCATGGAGAACCTGAATCATTTTCAACGTAGTCGAGTAGCTCGTCTCGCGACGGACATCGGTCTGAACGATGAAGTTGTGAGCCTGGCGAACTGTTATTGGCCCATGCTGCCAAAACACATCAAGAATTTGAATTTCCACATCGGTGGGACGCGGCAATGATCGACTCATGAGTGGGCTCCAATGCGATTCACTAATTTCTTAGTGAAGTAGATTGTAGGAGTCACTAAAGTATTCGTCTACCAGTTTCTGCTGGCAAATCCATGAGTCTCCTATGCGTGTCGTGAAGACTATCACGATCGCCCGCCAAAGTGAAGGAGATTCTGGCATGACGAGCGAGCTTCGTTTGTCCATTTACCACTCGTTCTCATCATATTCAGCCGGTGCTTCGCCATGGGATTCGACGATGACTGGATGTGTGATTTCCGGGTCGGAAGGTTTGACTTGTTCCAGCTTCACTGTGAACTGCCAACTTGCACCAAAGTCGTAAAGGAACGGCATCGACTGACCTTCCACGAGTGTCAAATGACCGATCGCGCATTCGTCGGTTTGTAGATCGGCATCCTGGATATGTGGATGTGCGGCCGTCAGGATCGTGCCGTCTGGCTGTGGGAGCCGAAATTCGTAGAGATGATCGCCGTCAAAATCGAATGCTCCGATAATGCAATCCGCCAGTTCATCCAGCGAATTTTCCGCCGAGATGGCGATTCGTCGCCATGGTCTGCCAAGTGAGACTTTGAAGTAATAAGTCCCTTCACGAAACTCCGGCTCCGGGAATTTCAGGTTGTTGATCCACTGTGGGAAGATCGGCTGCAATGCTTGTCGCCAGACTCCGATGTCAAGATCAGCTCGATCATCATCAAGGTTTCTATCAAGACAGCTTCGAACGATCTCCGCGAAAATGGCCGTTAGCACTTCGTCGCCGAACCGTGTGTGGTCGATCTTCGCGACAGGCCAGCCTTGGCCTTCGACGCGTTCTCCTCGCTCCACTCTCATCAATCCAAACAGTTCGAGCAACGCAAGTGTCGTGGACCGTTCCAGGCTATAGAGGAATCCTCTGCTCGCTTGTTCCTTCTTTGAAAAGCGACGACCTTCTGGAGGGTCGGACTGCCACACATCTCGAACGTACATGGCCATATCGGTGAGCCAACCCGAGCCCCTCAGCCCGACCGATTGCCATGAACTTAGCCGCAACCAGGCTTCAAGCAGATTGCAGTATTTTTCGGTGGGGTTGAATTGTTTCCATTGCTCACACATGAACGGATCGAGTACCAGCTTGCCACTGGACTTACCGGTTCCATCGGGAACTCCGATTCGAGTTGCTCGCAACAACAAGTACAAGCCATTGAGATGTGGAAACGATCTCTGTTGTGGCCGTTGCAGCTTGGGACGCAATGGAGTAGTCATGAGTTCGTCAAGTTCGTTCAGCCGTGCCATTGGCAGAAGGTGATACTTCCCCGTCGAACGAACTCCACTCCCAATAAAATCCATCAAGGCTTCGAAGTCGGTTACGATCGAGCCCGGACAGTCACCAGCGATCACTGTGGATTCGATCTTATCGGTGCTATGGGAATTCGTTATCGGCATGGTGAGTGTCCTTTTTGTCAGACCGTATTCGGCCAAGGCTTTTGGGAGACAGAATACTTGGGCTTTCCTGTTTTCGTCGTGCCCTCAAGTTAATGGTACGTGTCGCCTCGGCGACTTCTGCACGTTATAGCCATTCTGTGTGTTCTGTAAAGAATCGCCCGGTGCGCTATCGTAGTTCTGGCAACGACTGAACAAGCGGAATTCGCTGACGCCAGCGTCCCAGTGTGATCAATAGATTTGCCAACGCGGAAACCACAAACAAGGCGATTCGCAACGGAAACAAATTCTGTTTTTGTGATGCGCCGTCATTGCTGGCGTAGCAGCGAGTGGCATCATACGTCAGTTGAAATGATTCCAGCAACGATTCGGATGCTGTCAGAAAACCTGGCAAGCCTTGGGCACAGTCTTTGCTAAAATCCATGACGTCGTCGATGATCTGGCACTGCATCGCGATTCTAAAAAGCAGCTGCAATCCTTCGTCGGTTCGGATGGCCCTCACACCATCGTCCACATGCGCATAGCCGTACGCAGCTGTCGCTAAGACGCCAAGTGACAATCCAACGACGTCTTCTCGGTACCTCCGCACGTTTCGGCACTGCGAACGATCCCCAAAAGCAGACGGGCGTCGAAATTCCAGTTCCTGAATTCGCGACCAATACTCATCAACTGTCGCACTCATCACGGTATCGTCCAACATCCTTCGTGATCTGTTAAGCTCGTCGGGCCGAGACCTCTTGCCATCAAGAGCTGCGTTGGCGTTCGCTCCAAAGTCGAGCAGCTGGGCCAGATTTCTGACACGTTCGATGCGGAGCCGCTGCGACGTTCGCAGCGTATGAACGAAGTCGAATGCCATGATGCACATCACTCGCAACGGTGTCCGGGGTCGGGCAGCGAACAAGAGCGGCAGGCCTCGCAGGACACAAATTGCACCAACAAGTAACGACGAAGCTCCTTCTGAAAAACTGGTGCATCGTCGCGAATTGCTGTGGTCTGACAAGTTCATTGTTTTGCCTTCCACATCCGATTCATAGGTGTGTGATTTCAGCAAGGCTGTGTTTGCTTCGGATCGCCTTTATACATAGCACAAAACCACTTCTCTGGGACATCGCCAGCGAATCGGTATCAGATCACTGACTCCGCGACTAACGACCAGTGTTGTCGATCGATAGCGATGGGTCAAATAACAGTACGGGTAAAAGATGGCGCCGGGATACAGCCGGTCTCGAAATTCAAACGCCACGCACTGACAGCCATGAAGATGACCTGCCAGCACCAGATCATAGCCGTGATGACGAGCTGTCTTCCAGATGCGAGGATTGTGGGCACACAGAATTCGGACATCAACGCCGGGAAGTGTAGCCGCTGTAATCTCAGGGCCATAAATTCCAATCACGCGATTTTCGTGAACTAACTTTGCCATGCCGACATGAATCCAGTTTCCGCCCCCGCTGACAACCGCGTCTTGAACAAGATTCATGCCAACTCCGCCGTCATGATTACCACCCACTGCAAGAACCGGTGCCACAGTGCAAAGTGATTTTATCATGTCACGCAGTTCACTCAGTTCGGACGCTCGATCCACGAGGTCTCCGCCGAGAAGTATCGCGTGCGGCTTACACAGGTGAACCGATTCCAGAACCTGACGAACCAGATTCTCCGAGCGCCCTCGCCGCAAATGAATATCGCTTACATACATCAGTCGACATGCATTCGGGCTTTGTGACAACCGCTCTTCCCGAATTTGCAGCGTTCCCCGGAGCCCGATTTCCAGCAATCCAGACGTCACTGCGGTTCCTTCGCCGAAATGTCGTGAGAGAAGTTTGATTGCAGTGCCTTACGATCGGCTGCAGCGATGTGATGGAGAATTCTCTGAAGTTGCTGCAAGCGTTGTTCGGCTTCACGGATCGGAGAACAGTCTGTTCTGGTGTACCACAGAATCTTAGCAAACCCACGCGGCATCACGAGTTGACGATTCAATGCACTCAGCACTTCGGCGTTACCGTATTCGCTTAGAAAGCGAATCGCCGGTTCACTCCATTCGTCGTCCGGCATCGCCAGCAACTCCAAAAGCACGGTCTTCAAGTCATCAGCATGACGCTGCGTTTCATTGAGCTTCCGTTCATGACGCGTGTCGAAATCGATCAGTGTTGCCTGATCGGTAATGGCATCGTACAAGATGTTGTCCAGATGCAAATCACCGTGAGACCATGGCGCGTTGAAATCGTTACACTGAATCCGGTGAACTCGCCGCAGTTCCTGAGCCGCTGCTGCAAATGCGTTGAGGTTCCTTTCGCCGGTCTTCAGTAACTGCCGCAGACTGACGCCACGCACTTCCGGCAAGATCACCGTGTTTCCCCGTTCGAATTTCACGGATGCCCGATCGGGATACAGAAGTCCAGCACAATGGTCTTCCCAGGCCAACCAATCGCGGGTTCGGACAAACATGAATATGCCACTGTTGGCGAGTGACAGGAACCAGTTGCCAAACCAGATCACAACGCTGCCGCCGAATCGTCGTTTTTTCACAAACATTGTCGTGCCATCGCGGATTTGCGGCTCAATCCGATTGACACGAACCTGAGTCATCATTGAAGCAATAATCAGCAGCAGATGTTCCGTCATGATGCGGTGACGTTCAACTATTCGTCGAAGTCGAGCAGCCCTTTGGATCAGTGGCATTTTTTATGAAGTCCCGAATGCTAACGCCGCAGCAGGAACTCATTCGAATTCAGCACGGACCATGCGATGTCCTGCAGTGCGGTTTTTGGATCGCGGCTTTTGGAGACGTGATCCTGCATGGCGGCAGATTCTTCTGGTGTCGGTGAGCGGCTGAATGCGGTCCACCAGAGATTGTCGATGAATTCAGCAGCAGTCTCGCTGGATTGCACGGATGCAGCAACGCGGTTGTTGCGATCGTTGAGGAGTTCTGTGATCAGTTCGCCACTGACCATTTCCATCGTTTGGGCAAGCGTTGTTTCTCCCGCGCGTTCACATTCGCAGGTGAGCAGGCGGCTGGGTTTGCCGAACAGAGCGAGAAACTTGTCGCCGACTTCCGGGCGACTGTAACGATGACCGCCGTTGCGGACTCCGGTGAGCTGAATGGCTCGGGTACCTTCGGGGTAGCCGCCAAACTTTGCGGAGACGTCCAGAACCTGACTGATGGCATCGATTGTTTGTTCGGCTGTCAGACGATGTGGAATGGCATGCGAAAATGAGGTGACATCGTCGCGGTTGGTGTCATTTGATTCGGATGACAATTGATATGTCTGCGAGTTCAGAATCAATCGCATGAGTTCACGCACACGATATTCGCTGGCGACGAATTCTTTTGTGATGGCGTTGAGGAGTTCAGGGTTGGATGGCGGGTTCGTGGAACGAAAATCATCGATCGGATCAACAATGCCTTGACCCAGCAGTTGGAACCAGATACGATTCGCCTGCGTCGTTGCGAAACGATGATTGTCTGGCGATCCCAGCCACTGAGCCAGCTTTTGCAGTCGATCGACGGACTTGTCATCGGAAGCAGCATTGTCGCCATCGCCGAGATAACGCAATTCTGCGGTCTTGCCTGTTGTCGGGTTCTTGACGTTCCCTTCGTCTTTCATGAAGACGATCTGTTCGCCGTCAAATTCGTGCTTGTCGTTTTCATCTCGCCGCTTGTTTTCGATGATCTTGTAGTCGACTCGCGCAAAGAAGTTGGTCCAGCCGTAGTAGTCATCCTGAGTCCAGTGATCAAACGGATGGTTATGGCACTTTGCACATTGCAGACGAACTCCCAGAAAGACCTGAGCCGCCGATTCGGCTCGTTCTTCCGGCGTCCGCAGGGCGCGGTAGAAGTTGGACGGCGGCTCGGTATAAGTACTGCCTCGAGCGGCGATGATTTCTGCAGCAAACTGATTGAGCGGCTTGTCGGTGGCGATGTTGTCGCGAATCCAGTGGTAGAAGACTTCGACGCCTTTTGGGTCAAGCGTCTTGTCTTCCACACGCAGCAGGTCGGCCCATCGCAATGCCTGAAAGTCCACGAATTCAGGCGACGCCAGCAGGCGATCAATGAGCGAGCTGCGTTTATTGGCATCGGTGGAGCTCAGGAATTCGTGCGCCTGTTGCGAGGTGGGAAGGCGGCCTGCGACATCGAGATAGACGCGGCGCAAAAATGTCGTATCGTCGCAGACTGCCGAAGGATTGATCTGCAGACGTTTTAGTTGCGCGAAGACAAGCGTATCGATAACGTTGGTTGCTGCGGGCGCTGTGAATTCGAATCCTGGTCGTGCAGGGACGAATTCGATGCGAGCAGTTGCTTGTTGATTCAGATAGCGGACGGTGACGGAGGTCTGACGCGAAGATTGTGATTCGCCAAACGTCACTGTGCCATCTGCAGCGATGCGTACGGCGGGATCGGATGATTCTAAAACTGCCAGTGTTGTGACATCCCGTCGCGAACCGTCAGAGAACGTGGCTGTTGCCTTGAGCGGCGTCGAGCGTTCTGGTTCCAGAAGCGTGATGGTCGCGGGAGTAACATCCAGTTGCACAAGCCGCGGGTCGGAGTCTGCATCGGCGGGCATACCCGCGGCGATCCAGTCACGCAGAATCTGATATTCTGCTGAGTCCACAGCAAACCGTCGTCCACCTTCGTGAGGCACCTGCATTGATGGTTTGCGAAGCAACAAACTTTCTTCCGGCATCATCACGTTGACTCGACGCGATGCCAGTTGGCGCGTCAGTGTTACGAAGTCGCCGTCGGGATCCTGTCCTCGCAAGGAGAGCTTTAAGCCGCCTTTACCGTTCTGGTTTCCGTGGCATGTGCCGAGACTGCATCCGGATCGTGCGAGTACTGCCATCACTTCATGGCGAAATGATGGAGGCGTCGAGTCTGCTGCCATCACTCTTTGAGTGAGCGATAGAACGAACAGAAAGATGCAACAGCGAATACGATGCATGGAAACTCACTGATGAGGCTGAACGGGCGTGATCTGCAATCAATCAAGCGACGATTACCGGGGGGCTGTATTGTGGCAAATGCAGAGCTGGTCTAGCCAGTCAAATCGTCGCCTTTGTGAATTCAGTCCCGGTTTTGTTGGTGAGTGCATGTTGTTCGCATTGCGATTATAGTAACAGTCACTGCCTGAATGATGAACGCTCCTGGGTCGATGTTGCGACCTGCTTTGCACGGGAAGTGAGGACTGCTTTGGACAGAAAAGGTGTCACCGAATGACCGATCTTCTACTGGCGATGGCGTTAATGATGCTGCTGTCAATAGCCAGTTTTCTGAGTGTAAGGCGGCTCTGTGGCAAGGCGAACCCGCGTGTGCTGGATGTTGTGGCTGCAGGCATGGTGCTGCTCATCGGTGTGTACATTCGGTTTGTTTGGGGGCAGTTATGGATCGTCAAATGGATACCGCTGCCGTCCGTTGTGATCCTGGCGAACTGGTTCCCTGTGCTCCTGGGAATTCTTGCTGCCGTCCTGTGGTCACGGATGGAATCCTATTCGGTGCCTCGGAGACTGCCGATTCAGCTCGTGTTGATTGCTGCGACGATCTGGTCGGAAATTTACGTCATTCCACGCAGTCCTCCTGAATGTGGTAACGAATGGATTGAGCCCACTGCGGAAGTGCCGTTTCGAGTTTGCCGACAGACCACGCCTTTTACATGTTCTGCAGCATCGGCCGCTACAATCCTGCACACGCTGGGTGTGGACTCGTCAGAAAAAGAGATGGCTCAACTTTGCCTGACTGGTGAAGGAACGACTTGGCTTGGGCTTTATCACGGACTTGCGATTCGACTTCGTGGAACGGGATATCGAGTGGAATTTTTTGAGGGCAGCGTCGCTGAGCTGGATGCCGCCACATTGGAGTTTCCTGTGCTGTTGTGCTGCCGACTTTCAACGGATGTCGCCCAAATCTTTCCGACATATCAGGAAGACGCGGGGTGGATACCGGGCGTTGCGCATTCCACAGTTCTATTTGGGCACATCAATCAAATCTATGTTGTGGGAGATCCGTCACAGAATAGTGTCGAGTTGTGGTCAGATCGTGATATCGCAAATCTTTGGACTGGGCAGGGACTGCGAATTGTCAGGACAACCAATCCAGTTGCTGGTGGACTATAGTTGGAACCGTTTCGGAATGTTCAACCGGCATTTCGTCCAGCAGAAAGTGCAATTCGCGCGGCAGCCGTGCAATCGGAAACACGCTTGTGGGCAAGTTCAAGGAATCCGTCGTCGTCGCCGGATGCAAGACGTGCCAGCTCATCTGGCGTAAACGGTTTACCATAGACGATATGAATTCGTTTCGGCCGAATGAACCAGGCACCTTTTGGCATGGCTTGATCAGAGCCCGAGAGGCCGACCGGGTAGACAGGATGATTTATTCGCCGCACCATCGCCAGAAAGCCGGGTCGAAAGGCCTTCACATCATCACCCGACGACCGCGTTCCCTCAGGAAAAACTCCCACGAGATATCCCTGTTCGATGCGTTCTACGGCGAGTCGGATGCTTCCGCCGCGGGCGGCTTCGCGACTGATGGGCATGACGTATGTGTGCCTCAGCAGCCAGCCAAGTACTGGTACTTTAAAGAGGCTGTCGCGAGCAAGATAGGAAACCGGGCGAGTCAGCAGCACTGCAGCCAGCACCGGATCTAGAAAACTCTGATGGTTGATCAGCAGCAGTCCACCTCTTGTATTGTCGATATTGTCAAACCCCGAGCCACTGACTCGCAGCCACAGGCTGCAAAATGCCCCCACCGGCCAGTGCAAAATTCGCCACAGCAGATGTGGAGTCAGGATCAAATTGGATACAGATTCTGTCATAGGATCTGGCGGCTTACGGACGAATGTCAAGAATAAACAGAAGATGGGGGGAGTGCTGTCTTTTGACGGATACTCGCTTTAAGCCTGCAACAGTCTTCGGACAACCTCTGCGGTGTCGCTAAGGTCCATGAATAAATGATCTGGTTGATGTGGCTGGAGGTCGGCAAATGAATACATACCCGTGGCCACAGCGACTGCTCGTGCATTGATGGCTCGAGCGCAGCTTATGTCTGCAGGAGTGTCGCCGATGACACAGGCCATGCCGTCGGGAACCGGATGATTCAGATGTCCTCTGACATTTTCAACCGCGATGCGTGCAACGTCGTCTCGCAGAGCATGATGATCTCCGAAACCACCGGTTTCGAAAAAGTGATCGATCCCGAAGTGCCGGAGTTTGATCCATGCCCCTTCGACATAGTTTCCGGTGAGCAGACTGAGATGAACGTCAGGATCGCTTTGCAGTTGGGTCAGAAGTTCCTGAACACCGGGCAGCAGTTCGCCGGGCAGCGTTTTGAGAGCGGTCGGAAGTCGTTCCAGATAACTGCGCATGAATCGCTCTCGCTGTGCGGGGGAATCTTCAAGTTCGTATCGGCCGAAGATTTCGTCAGCGATGCCGCGATCAGTCCGACCCGCAGTGAGCACACCTTCAAACGGAAACTGGATACGGAAATCTTCGACGAGTGCCAGTTCCATCGCCTGCTGACCGGCTCCGCCCGTGCTCAGCATAGTGCCATCGATATCAAAAAATAAAATGTGTTGCACGTGAGAGAGCTTTCGTGGCCGGACGATTCGATTTCCGGCAGTGTGGTGTATTTCGCTGGTATATTCAGAGAAGTGTTGAAAAGCGGAGCTTGTTCACCGGCTCTGGCCGCTTGAACCATCGGCGGCTGAAACAGGGGATTTCCTCGCCGCATTTTCCTGGGCTGAGTCCGCGGAATGACCGCTGTCGGATGACAGAGACTGATCAGATTCATACTCTCCGGCAGTGTATTGTTCCAACCAAACCGTATCTGACAACGAGAGAATCTCTATGCTGGCAGAAGAGCGTCGGCTTAAACAGTCCTATGAACGCATTGCAAACTGGCAGCGTTGGGGGCCATATCTCTCGGAACGACAATGGGGCACCGTGCGTGAAGACTATTCGGCCACTGGTGAATGCTGGGACTATTTTCCGCATGATCATGCTCGCAGTCGTGCGTATCGCTGGGGCGAAGACGGCCTGCTGGGAATTTCTGATCGGGAATGCCGACTTTGCTTTGGTCTGACACTTTGGAACGGGCATGATTACATTCTCAAAGAGCGACTGTTTGGACTTACAGGTCCTGAAGGAAATCACGGCGAAGACGTCAAAGAATGCTATTACTATCTGGATTCAACGCCTACGCATTCTTACATGAAGTCGTTGTACAAGTATCCGCAGTTGCGTTTTCCTTACGAACAGCTTGTGGCGGAAAATCGCAGCCGCAGCCGAAACGATGGCGAGTTTGAATTGGCTGATACCGGCATCTTCGATCAAGGCCGGTATTTTGATGTTTTCGCAGAGTATGCCAAAGCATCCCCGGACGACGTGCACATTCGGATTACGATCGCGAATCGCGGCAATCAAGAGGCAACGATCCACGTACTTCCTACGCTGTGGTTTCGAAATACATGGTCATGGGGATGCACACATGAAGGATGCGAGCTGAAACCATCGATCACTCTGCAGTCGGATGGATCGTTTCTTGCGGAACATCCGACACTGGGGCGATTTCGTTTGCATCTGGATCGATCATGCTGCGGGTCAGGAAAGAATGTTGCTGACCCCGTGACGCTCTTGACAGAAAACGAAACGAACGGTGAACGACTGTTCGGGATGTCCGCTCCTGATTCTCTGACGAAGGATGCGTTCCATGAGTTCGTGGTTTCCGGAGAGAAACGAAAGGTGATGGAATCGCGGCGCGGCACCAAGGCGGCTCAATATCTTGTGGCCACAATACCGGCTGGCAGTGAGGTGGTTCTGAAACTGCGACTTATCCCGGATGAACAAAAACCGGATGTTTTGTTTGGCCATGAATTTGACCAAGTCTTCCGGATGCGCATTCTGGAAGCTGATGATTTCTACTCAAAAACTTTGCATCCACGAGCAACGGACGAAGAGTGCCGTGTCGCTCGACAAGCGCTAGCGGGGCTGATGTTCAGCAAGCAGTTCTATCACTTTGACATTCGGCATTGGATGAGTGGTGATCCGGACATGCCGAAACCACCGGATTCGCGGCTCAATGGAAGGAACAGCGAATGGACGCATTTGTTTAACCGTGACATTATTTCGATGCCGGACAAATGGGAATATCCCTGGTACGCGGCCTGGGATCTGGCATTTCATATGATTCCGATGGCGACGGTGGATCCCGATTTTGCCAAGTCGCAGCTTCTGCTGTTGCTGCGTGAATGGTACATGCATCCGAATGGACAAATTCCAGCGTATGAATTCGCGTTTTCAGACGTGAATCCTCCGGTTCATGCGTGGGCATGCTGGCGTGTCTATAAAATGACAGGGCAACGTGGTAATCGTGATCGGCCGTTCCTGGTGCGTGCGTTTCAGAAACTGCTCATCAACTTTACGTGGTGGGTGAATCGAAAAGATGTGAATGGCCGACATCTGTTTTCGGGCGGCTTCCTGGGGCTAGACAACATCGGAGTCTTTGATCGATCAAAACCACTCCCAACCGGCGGTTATCTGGAGCAGGCGGACGGTACAGCGTGGATGGCGTTTTACTGCGCAACGATGCTGTCAATTTCTCTGGAGCTGGCTCGAGAAGAATCCGCGTATGAAGACATCGCCTCAAAGTTTTTTGAACATTTTGTCGCGATCGTGGATGCGATGAACTGTCTGGGCGGCACAGGGCTCTGGGACGATCAGGACGGATTCTACTACGATCAGCTGATGGTGGATGGCACCACACATCGCTTGCGCATCCGTTCAATTGTGGGCATCATTCCGCTGTTTGCGGTTGAAGTTCTTGATGAAGATCTGCTGCAGCACCTGCCGGGGTTTCGAAAACGCATGGATTGGTTTCTGAAGCATCGGCCAGACTTGTCGAGGCAGATTGCCTGTCTGGACCGTCCGACCAGTGGCAAAGAGCAAGGGGTCCATCGACTACTCGCGATACCATCCAGAGAGCGGCTTCAGCAGGTTCTAAAGTACTTGCTGGATGAATCCGAGTTCTTGTCCCCGTACGGTATTCGTGCATTGTCAAAAGTTCACGAAGATCATCCGTATTCGTTTTGGGTCGGCAGCGATGAACATCGTGTGGAGTATGTTCCAGGTGAGTCAACCAGCGGTCTGTTTGGCGGAAACTCAAACTGGCGAGGACCGATCTGGTTTCCGGTAAACTATTTGCTGATCGAATCATTGGAACGCTATCATTTTTTCTATGGAGACTCGTTTAAAGTCGAGTGTCCCGTTGGATCGGGTCAGTTGATGAATTTGCAGCAGGTTGCGGATGAATTGAGTCGCCGCCTTGCATTATTGTTTTTACCGGATGCATCCGGACGTCGCCCGTGCCATGGAGATGAAACTCGGTACGCGAATGACCCGCACTGGCGGGATCTGACGCTGTTTCACGAATATTTTCACGGCGATACCGGCCGCGGGCTTGGGGCCAGTCACCAAACTGGATGGACCGCTCTGGTGACGCGGCTATTGGGAAAATCCTATTTGGAACGGGATAGCAATGGGATCGGTTAAAGGCCGGTGATTAGCCTGTGTGCGTGTTGCTGTCTTTTGATTCCAGGGCATCGACAGTGGAAGAGAGTAATCGAGAATGAACGACCCAACTTCGTCGGCTTTTGATCTGAATGCGGAATGGCTTGAAGCCGATGGTCTGGGGGGATACGCGTCGGGTACAGTCGGTGGTTGGCGGACACGCCGCTATCACGCGATCCTGCTGACATCAGCAACTCCGCCGACCAATCGAAAAGTCTATGTCAACGGATTCGAAGTGACCGTATTCGTCGGGGATGCTGCATTTTCAATTTCCACGCAGCAGTATGTACCGGATGTGACCTATCCGCGAGGCTACGAATATCTGCAGTTCTTTACTGAAGAGCCCTGGCCCAAATGGGTCTATCGACTTCCTGACGGACTGGTGATTGAATTTGAATTGTTTGTTCCGCGAGGGTATTCCGGGACGGTGCTGAAGTGGCAGGTCAGGACGTTTGCTGAAGACTGTCCACTTATGAACCTGGAGTTGGTAGTTCGCCCGCTGATCAGCGGCAGAGACTACCATTCGCTGCTGAGGGAGAATTCCGTTTTCTGTTTCGAAGCATCGGTTCAGGAAGGACAAATCGAATGGCGACCACACGAAGACGCCTCAACAATCAGGGCATTCACAAACGGAAATTATACTCCGTCGCCTGACTGGTATCGGCAGTTCTTTTATTCCGAAGAGGCTGCACGAGGCTTGGACTCGACGGAAGACCTTGCGTCGCCAGGAGAATTGCGCTTTCAATTGAGCACGGTTCCTGCCTTGCTGGTTCTGACGGATGATGGACCGTGGAGTATCAGGAAATTTCCGGGTGAGACGATTGATGCACTGGTGGATCGCCTGGCAGAGGCTGAACGATCCCGCCGTCAAGGATTCGCCACGCGACTGCATCGTTCGGCGGCGGACTATCTTGTTTTGCGGGGCAGTGGAAGAACCATTGTCGCTGGGTATCCCTGGTTTACCGACTGGGGACGCGATACGTTCATCTCTCTTCGAGGGTTATGTCTGGCGACCGGGCAAATCGAGGAAGCGGGTCGAATCCTGACGGAATGGTCCCAACTTGTCTCAGAGGGCATGTTGCCGAACCGTTTCCCTGATCACGGAGATGCGCCGGAATACAATTCGGTTGATGCGTCACTCTGGTATATCGTCGCAGTACATGACTACCTTAAGGCTGCCAGGATTGCCGGCCATCCGCGTTTTGAAGCGGATAGGAAAATGCTTCAGGTCGCTGTGAATCAGATTCTGCTGGGATATGCGCAGGGAACGCGATTTGGGATTCAGGTCGATGACGACGGTCTGCTGTGGGCGGGTGTGCAGGGCGCGCAAGTCACATGGATGGATGCAAAGTGTGGCGACTGGGTTGTTACGCCACGAATTGGCAAGCCGGTGGAAGTTCAGGCTTTGTGGTTGAACGCACTTTGGATCGGCAGTCGGATGAATTCCGGTTGGGAAAAACTGTTTCAGCGTGCGCGCGAGTCTTTTCATGATCGTTTCTGGAATACGACGAGGAGGTGCCTGTTCGACGTGGTTGATGTGAATCATGAACCGGGTGTCAGCGATGGTTCAGTGCGGCCGAATCAGATTTTTGCGGTGGGAGGTCTGCCGTTGAATCTGTTGTCGCCCGTGAAGTCTCAGCTGGTTGTTCAGATCGTGGAGGATCGACTTCTGACTCCAATGGGATTGCGATCTTTAGATCCCCAGGATCCCAGCTATTGCGGCACATATTCGGGCGACGCCGGAAAACGCGATGGTGCTTATCATCAAGGGACTGTCTGGCCGTGGCTCAATGGGCCATTTACGGAAGCCTGGCTTCGCGTTCGCGGCAATACGTCTGCCAATCGTCAGACCGCACATTGTCGATTTTTGCAGCCACTTCTGGATCATTTGCCGCTCGCCGGATTGGGGCATGTTTCAGAAATCGCAGAGGGTGACTGGCCGCACAAACCGACCGGCTGTCCATTTCAAGCGTGGTCTGTGGGTGAATTGCTGCGGATGATGAAGATGGTCGCCGAACCGGCAGAATCTGCTGGATGAAGCAATACGATTATTCCGAATATTTTTGGAAGATAAACTGTAGCGGTATTTCGGGTGATGCCGATGAAAACAGTGGTAAGGATTTTCTGTGATCGTCAGGCGTGGCGATTGCTCCTTCGAGGATATATCAGAAGGTATCAATAAGATGCGAAAGCACACGATTCTAGTCAAGGCCGCCAGCATCGCTGTGTGCTTTGGAATTCTGCTGTCCAACACGGCGTCTGCATTTGAAGGAGGCCGATCACAGGTCGCTCGAGACGTTGAGCTGACAAGCGATGGGACGCTACACGGTCAGATTTACACATCTGAGGGCCATGTGGTCGAAAATGCCCCGATTGAACTTCGATATCAAGGGACGACTGTCGCCAAGGCAATGACCGGGGCAAATGGTGATTTTGCAATCACCGGAGTTCGTGGTGGTGCCCACGATTTGTCGATCGGTACAGCCAGCACCTCGGTTCGACTATGGAAAAATGGCACAGCTCCCGTTGGTGCTGTGGAAAGTCTGGTTTTCGCTGGCGACGAAAACATCGTCCGCGGACAGGCCTGCGACGAATACGGCAATCCATGCAGCACTTGTCCACCGGCAAGCTCTGGCTTTGGATTAATCGATGTGGTCACATTGGCAATGGTTGGTACCGCAGTCACAGCGCTGGTGTACACGATCAAAACCAACGACGACGTGAAGGATCTGAAAGCCCAGCTGGCTTCTCCATAATCCAGTGCGAAGTCTCAGGTTGATCAGCATCTGACACAACCATTCGGATAAATGAAACAGCCCGCAGTTCTCTGCGGGCTGATTTTGTTGATAGTTGACGAAGTGGCTGACGACGAGACGTTGCGGTATCTTTACAGCGCGCCTTCGCCGGTAATCACGACGCGAATCGTGCGGAATAAGATTTTGATATCATTCCAGACACAGCAGTTTTGCAGATACAACAGGTCATACGAGACTTTGCGGCGGAAACCTTCCAGTTCGTTGTCGTAGCCGTTAACAACCTGTGCGATCCCGGTGAGGCCCGGTTTCAGGCCCAATCGGTCGATGAAATTCGGAATCTGATCCTGCAGCTTCATCATGAACTCAGGGCGTTCAGGCCGAGGGCCGATCAATGACATATCACCTTTCAGGATGTTCCAGAGCTGTGGCAGTTCATCAACTCGTGTACGTCGCAGCAATCGACCGATCGGTGTAATTCGCGGGTCGCTTTCCTGTGCGAACTGCGCACCATTTCGCTCCGCATCGTTGCGCATCGTCCGAAATTTGTAGATGGTGAATGGCTGGCCGAAATTACTCAGTTCACGTCGGTCGCGGCCTGGTTGACGACGGTCTTGCTCAGACGGCAAATCCTGTTTCTCGGCACGGCGATCGTTCTTTTGCTTCTTGCGCAGATTAAGGCCGACGCGAGTTTGTGAATAAATAATGTTGCCCGGTGAAGTCAGCTTTACCAGAATCGCAGCCGTGATTGTCAGCGGAGATGTGGCGATCAGCAGGAACAGAGCGGCAAAGATATCAAACGTCCGCTTCCAGAATCGCAAAGATGGCGAGAGGCAGCGAATATTTTCTCGGACTGTGTCGAGTTCCAGCCGTGTCAGCCAATCCGTGCCCGGCAGCTCCACTGTGTGTTGAGCGACGAGTCTGGAGAACGCAGCTTCGGCGGGACGTCGAGTCACTGTTGGGCGAATTTCTGCGGGAGGTTCTACAACCGAAGTGGCGTTCATGGCACAAGAATTCCGAGCATATTCAATGTTGAAAGTTCCGGAATCAACCTGGCTGTTGATTAGGTTTGATTCCATGCGAATCTTAGATTACGCATGGGGAGCTTTCCCCCCGGATTCTGCGGGAATCATCGCTGATGCCTGTTTGCGGCTGTCAGGGAACACTTCTGTGCAGAGGTGTTGATTTTAGGCAACAGTTTTACTTGCTTTTACGGGTGCCATTTTCTCGCCGTGACTGTGATTAATCGTTACAGACTGCAAAGCTGGCTGAGGCAGCCGCGATCGTCTGGTCTATGTCATCGTCGGTATGCACGGCCGAGACGAACATGGCTTCATATTGGCTGCACGGTAAATATACGCCACGATTCAGCATTCCGTGAAAGTATCGGGAGAACTTTGTGGTGTCGGACGTCGTCGCGGAATCCAGATTCGTAACGTTTTGTGATGTCAGAAAAACTGTCAACATGCTGCCGATACGATTGATGGAAACGTCGACTCCAACGACATCTGCAGCAGATTGAAATCCTGCAGCCAGCTTCTGGCCTGCTTGCTCCAGTCGCGGGTACGGATTCTTCTCGCGGATCAGATTGAGCATCGCGATCCCCGCTGCCATTGCGACCGGATTTCCAGACAACGTGCCTGCCTGATACACCTTGCCGACTGGTGACACTGTATGCATGATGTCTGCTCGACCGCCGTATGCACCGACTGGCATTCCGGCACCAATGATCTTGCCCAATGTTGTCATGTCTGGGATAACGCCGAAAAGTTCCTGAGCCCCGCCTGCGGCCACTCGAAAGCCCGTCATGACTTCATCAAAAATCAGGACCGTGCCGTAATCGCTGCAAAGTTGACGTAACGATTTCAAAAACTGAGGCGTGGGGATGACACATCCCATGTTGCCTACGACTGGTTCCAGTATCACAGCCGCCAGTTGGTCGCCGTTTTTTCGAAATGCTGTTTCCAGGCTTTCGCAATCATTGTATGGCAGCACCACGGTGTCTGCAGTTGCTCCGGCGGGAACACCCGGACTTGAAGGGCATCCCAGTGTCAGCGCGCCACTGCCAGCGGCGACAAGCAGACTATCCACATGGCCGTGATAACAACCTGCGAACTTGACGATTCCATTTCGGCCCGTGAAGCCGCGAGCAACTCGAATTGCGGACATCGTCGCTTCGGTGCCCGAATTCACCATGCGCACCATCTCAACGGACGGCACCATCTCAATGACAAGTTGTGCGAGTTCAGCTTCCGCCTCTGTCGGAGCACCGAAGCTTGTACCGATTGTGAGTGCCTTTTCGATGGCTTGCAGAATTGCCGGATGCCGATGTCCAAACAGATGCGGTCCCCAGGAACCGATATAGTCGATAAACCGATTACCGTCGACATCGAACAGGTACGCACCTTCGCCGTGTTTCATAAACGGCGGTGTACCACCCACTGCGCCAAACGCCCTCGCTGGACTATTAACGCCGCCTGGAATCAGTTTCGAGGCATGTTTAAAGAGCGATTCGCTGCGGGTCCGTTTTGAAGTGTCTGGAAGCACGATTACTCCACAATTTCAAGGCTTGGTATTGCAGCTTTCAACGCTGCGACCGTGTCAGGTTTCGGCTGCGAATTTCTCAGGTCCAACCATTTGATCGCAGCAAGTTTGCTGAGCTGAAGAATACCCTCGTCGCCCATTTGTGTTCCGGCGATACTCAATCGTTCCAGCTTCTGCATCTTCAGGATGGTTGGCACCGAGGCATCAGAAACCCGCGTTGCTTCCAGATTCAGTTCCGTGAGATTTGTAAGCGTTTCGAGTGCGGCGAAGTTGTCGTCGTTGACCTTCTTGATTTCACGCAATTCCAGATAAGTCAGTCCGGTCAGTTTTCCCAGTTCACCGATAGTTTTTCCTTTGAGGACTTTACATTCACCGATGTCCAGAAAGGCGAGTTTCGGAAGTTGGCTGATGATTTCCAGGCTGCCATCGTCGATGGTGGTTTCGCGAAGTTCAAGGCGAGTTAGTTCTTTCAGTTCAGCAAGATGCTTAATACCTTCACTGCTGATATCTGCCTGTCGGCAGCCGAAACGTTTCAACTTCTTTAACTTTGCAAGTTCGACCATACCGACGTCGGTAATGCGAGAAGTGTCCATCTGAAGTGATTCAAGCGTCGAAATGCTTCCAATCGCAGGCATACATATGTCTGTCACGACGGTGTAGTTCAGGTTCAGTGACTTGAGCGGCAGGCCGCGCAGGTGTTCGACACCTACGTCGGTGACTTTCGAATTCTCCAGCTGCACATCAATGAGTGTTTTGATTGATGCAAGGTGCGCGACGCCGACATCCGTTACGTTCGTATTTCGCAAGTCAATTGCTCGCAGTTTTGACAGACGCTTGATTGGTTCAAGGCCTGCATCACTGAAACCGACGCGGCGCAGAGTCAGAACTTCGATCGTCGGCATGGCGCTGACAACTTTCAAAGTGTCGTCACCGGCCTTTTCACAGTCGGTGAGATCGAGGCGTTTGAGAGACTTCAGGCCAGAAAGAAACTGCATACCTTTGTCGTTCATGCCTGGCCCGCCAAATCTCGCGATCGTGACGTTTGGGATGCCGGACAAGTGTTTCATAGTTTCTGAAAAGTCACTGTCAGACGAGACTGCGATTTCAGTTACGATGCCATCCGCATTTTTCTTGAGCCGACATCCGGCTTTTTCGAGCGCTGCGATGGCGGCCGGATCATCCAGTGTTCCCTTGGTCGTTGCTGTCTTAGCTGGATTTGATGAATCTGTGCAGCCTGCCACGAAGAAAACGCAGGCGATCAGAAAAGCAAATGGGGCTTGCGGGTCGTATTCGTGATATCTCATGGGGAAATCAACACTTTGAAATCGGAGAATTGTGATTCAGATTCGGGAGCGTACGTCGATTCATCTGCTTTCGCAACTCTTGTGAATTTCTGCGAATCGTTGTCGTTTCTTCGGGTGTTGTTATGTTGCGAGACTTGTATTTGGTCGATTGTCTGATGAGAATTTGGCCGGAGATACCGGATAGCAATTCCAGCCATGCAACGGTAAACACTGTGCTCCCGTTTGACCATTGTGCCAGAATAATGATGTTGGCTGGACGAACATGTATTTTCGTTCCGCTTTAATTCTTCTGTTTTTGTCCCACCTGAAATCCTGAGGTACCCTCAATGACACAGAAATCAACTCGCCGCAATTTTCTCGGCACAACAGCCGCTCTGGGAAGTGCGCTTTGGGTCGCTCCACGAACATTTGCCGGTCCAACTCGATCGGCCCTTGAAGGTCTCACTGCAGCCTGCGTCGGTGTCGGCGGTAAGGGCGACAGCGACTGCAGTCATATTGCTGATCATGACGTAGAAATCGTCGGCATTTGTGACGTTGACCGTCGCACGCTGGAGAAAAAGGGGAAGCAGTTTTCGGATGCTCAGCAGTTCACGGACTTCCGCGAAATGCTGGATAAACTTGGGGACAAAGTTGACATCGTCACTGTCAGTACGCCAGACCACACGCATGCTGCAGCGGCTATCAAAGCCATGAAGATGAAAAAGCACGTTTATTGCCAAAAGCCAATGACCTGGTCGATTCGTGAAGCTCGAATGATGCGGGAAGTCGCCGCTGAAATGAAGGTTGTCACTCAAATGGGCAACCAGGGCACATCCGAAGACGGACTGCGTGAAGCCGTCGAAGTGATTCGGTCTGGTGCAATTGGTGATGTGGCCGAAATTCACGTCTGGACAAATCGTCCGATCTGGCCGCAGGGCGTCGGTCGTCCGGCTGGCGAAGATAAAGTGCCAGACTATCTTGATTGGGATTCATGGATTGGGCCAGCTAAGATGCGTCCTTACAAAGAAGGGATCTATCATTCATTCAAATGGCGCGGCTGGGCGGATTTCGGTACGGGCGCCTTAGGTGACATGGCTTGCCATACAACCAACATGCCGGTGATGGCATTGGAATTGTGGGATCCGATTGCCGTGACGGCTGTGAAGAATCCAGGCGTCTTCGAAGGTGAAACGTTCCCAGGTTCATCGACGCTCATGTTCGAATTCCCAGAACGCAATGGAAAGGTTGCATGCAAATTCTACTGGTACGATGGCGGAAACCTGCCATCTGATGATCTTATTGCTCAATTGCCAGAAGGATTTCGCAAACGTATCGCAGAGCAGAAAACGGGTGGCGGCAAGACCAGCGCGGCTTTGGTTGTTGGTCGCAAAGGAATGTTGTTATCAGAAAACGACTACGGTGCAGAGTACACTCTGCTGCCGGAGCCTAATTTCAAAGGGTTCAAAAAGCCAGAAAAGTCACTACCGCGAATTCCTTTCAAAGGAAACAACGACGAACGACAGAAGTGGGAATTTGTGCAAAGCTGTCGTGGCGAATACGAGCCGGGCACGATGTCGAATTTTGGCTATGCAGGACGCCTGACCGAAACAATCCTTGTGGGCAACCTTGCGGTACGTGCTGGCGAAGGCCAGCGAATCGAATGGGATGCCAAGAATCTGGTCAGCACTAACCTGCCAGATCTAAATCAATACGTCCAACGCGAATATCGCGAAGGCTGGAGTCTGTAAGGTCCCACAAAAAAGGCTTGGCACAAGAGTGTCTACGCGAGCTCGGCATAGCAATATGCCGGGCTTTTTTGTTGTCTTGCAAATTGTCTCGGCGGGAAACGCAAAGGTTTTTTCTATTCAATTGAAGCGTATTTCCCTCGCTTGCCACGTTCTTTTTGCCACAGTTCTGCCACCTGTAACGCCAGCGAAGCGTCTAATCCGTCCACTCGGGCGTTGCTTTCTGGTGCAAACCGGGGAAAATGCCAGACTAATCCGGGCGAATCTTCACTCAACGAATAAACACAGAAATTGCGGCGAAGGGTTTTGTCATCTGAGAAGACATTAGTCAGGTAGCACGAACCTGTCGGCTTGGTTGCAAATGCAATGCGTTTTGAGATCGCGAACGTTCTGCGACTTAGTTTTTGGGAGTTAAATCAGCGTGTGTCTGTTTTCAACGGTCAAGACGTTCGTTCGGCCCGGACTTCGTGCCTTCATCCTCTGCGGTGGAATAGTCAGCGCGATGTTTTTTCGCGTTGACGCCAGCGGACAGGAAGAATCCGAAGCTGTTCTTCCGGACACTGCCCAACCGAGTCAAGCGACCCCAGTTGTGACTCCTCCGAACGGTATGCCACCAGTTGCAGCGGCTGCCGATGGAACACCAGTTGCGGCTCCGGGAACCCCGCCGACAGATGCTGCCGCCGCGGCCGCAGCAGCGGCACGTTCGGGCACAGTCAAACGACCAACTGCCGAAAAATATGTGCCGCATAAAATTGACAGCGAGATACGAAAGAATCCGGACGGCAAGGTCGCCTTCAGCATCATTGGTCAACCGTGGGAAGCAGTGTTGCAGTGGCTGGCCGACGGGTCCGCATTGTCTTTTGACTGGCAGGAGCTTCCCGCTGATTCTCTCAACCTGATCACGACGCGAGAATACACCATGGAGGAAGCGCGCGATCTGATCAATCGCCATCTTTTGATGCGTGGCTTCACGATGATTGTTAATGGCGAAGTCATGTCTGTGTTGAAAATCAAAGACTTGAATCCGGCCATGGTCGCGCGTGTGTTGCCAAAAGATCTTGCAACGCTGCCGGATCATACGATCTGCAAGGTCTCGTTTAATCTTGACTGGCTTGTTGCCGACGAAGCAGTCGAAGAGCTCAAGCCGATGCTCAGCGCTGCTGGTCAGATTCATAAGCTCAGCAAAACGAATCGACTTGAGATTCTGGACACTGCGATCAGCTTGCGCCAGATCTGGGAACTGCTGGAGGATGAACAATCTGAAAGTGGCGATGATCAACTGGTCAAGGCATTCCAGCTGAAACATCGTCGAGCGGAAGACGTGATTCGATTGCTGCGAGAGCTGCTCAAACTGCAGCCACCGACAGGGGAAGGTGTTCAAGCTGGCGGGAGTGGTATGGACCCGAATATGGTGATGCAGATGATGCAGCAGATGCAGCAGGCAATGCAGCAGGCAATGCAGCAGGCTGCAGCTCAGCAGCCGAGCGCCGGCGCAGCGAAAGCGCCAAAGGAAACGCGGCTGGTATTGAATCAACGGGAGAATACGATTCTGGCGATTGCTGCGCCGGATCAGATGGCTGTGATCGAACGGGCTGTCAATGAAATCGATGTGCCGCGAGGGGGCGAAAGCAGCCTGCTGCAGAACATCAATCGTATGAAGATTTATCGTCTGGAGTCTGTCGATCCGCAAACGCTCGTCGATCTGTTACAGCAATTAGGTGATCTTGATCCCGGAACGGTTCTTAAGGTTGACGAGAGCAAACAGTCGATCATGGCCTGGGCAACGCTGTCGGACCATCTGACGATTACGACGTTGGTGGAAAAGATGGATCAGTCGTCCAGGCAGTTCGAGGTCATCACGCTGAAGCGACTGGATGCTGAATATGTTACTGGCACGATTCGCATGCTGTTTGATGCGGAGCCAAAAGAGGAAAGTCAGAATAATAATCGCAGATTGTATGGCTACTTCGACTTCAATCAGGGGCAGGAAGAGAAAAAAGAGAAAGTGTTCCGGATTGAAGCAGACATCGAAAATAACAGGCTGCTGGTAAACGCAAACGCTATCGAAATGGAAGAGATTCGAACACTATTGATAAAGCTGGGAGAATTACCTGATCCAAATGCTTCTGACGATGGCGTTCGTATTTTCGAAATCAACTCGGACGAAGATTTGAAGGATCTACAACAGCGTTTGCAACGCTATTGGCATCGTGGAAATCCTCTTGAGTTCGATCTGCCGAAAGAACTTCCCAATCCGGACGAAGAAACGGATTCATCGTCTGACACGGATTCTTCTCCGGACAAAGTTAAGAAGAAAGCATCTCCGGATGATGTCACCCACCACGACGCGGATATGCCCCGAGTCTTCGAATGGAAAGATGGCAGGCGACAGCCTTCAAGAGCAGCATCTTTGAAGTCTCCCAATACGGCCACAACAGCTTTTGATGCTCTGCTGGATCACAAAACTCGCATGGAGTCGGTGAAAAGATCCGCAACGCACTATTCCGGTTTGGCGTTGCTTACGAAACGAGACGCAGACGAAACGGTTAAGGATACAGATGGTTCAAATCCTCCCGTTGAAGGTGACGCAGAAGTTCCTAAACCAACGGATACTGATAACAAGACTCCATCAAATTCAGATGAACCCCAGGAGAAATCGGAGCCTGTCATCGATCGGAAGTTGCTTGATCGATTGCGTCGTCAGTTGCAGGACGCCGGTTCGATTCCGAAAGACTCCGATTCCTCGGGAAAAGATACTAATGCATTGCAACCGAACTCCATGCCCGAGGAACCAGCGGCACGCTCACAAGATGGTGATGATGGCACTGGTATTGCCGGAGATTCCAGCGGTAGTGGCAATCAGCATTCACCGATAAAATTTTCCGTCACGCCGGACGGAAAGCTCATTGCCAGCAGTCGCGATCTTGCAGCGCTTGCGGCGATGGAAGATTTGATGGGACAAGTGGCCGCTCCAAGGCGCAGTTACAAAGTCTTTCGGCTGAAGTATGCAACGCCTTCATGGGTAACGCTCAACCTGAAGGATTTCTTTAAATCCGAAGAACAGACGAAAAGCGGGATTGAGTATGATCCGTGGTATGGCTTCATGCCGTCTCAGAAGAAAACGTCGGGAAAGCACAGTCTTTCAAAACGCCGGCAGCCGCAGTTCATCTCCGACAACTTCACGAGTACAATTCTTGTCCGCGATGCAGATCAGAAGCAGCTTCAGACGATCGAAGATCTAATTGGTATCTACGATATTCCTGAGCCATCTGATTCCCGATCGATGCGCGTGACGACGATTTTTCGACTCAAACACGCCAAGGCCGGAATGGTGGCCGCTGCGGTGAAAGATGTCTTTCGCGATTTGCTGAGCTCTAATGACAAAGCGTTAGAAGCAGACGACAAAGGACAACGGCAAAGCGGGGGTGGCTTGGTCACTTTTCTGCCTCGGGGCCCATCATCATCGAGTGGCGGGGAGGGTGACGAAGAAGAACCGATCCGTTTCAAGGGACTATTGTCGATGGGGATCGATGATTCTTCAAATACATTGATCGTCTCGTCTTCCGGATCATTGATGGACACGATTGGAGAGATGATTGAATCACTTGATGAGGCTGCTGACTCGTCATCGGTCGTCCAGGTGATGCATGTCGATAAGACTATCGATTTGGGTCTTATTCAGGAACGCTTGCGAGATATGATGAAGGTATCGACCGGTCCCGAACAGCCCGGTCAACCGCCAGGACAGCAGCCCGGTCAACCAGGACAGCAACCCGGTCTCGGAGGGGCTCAGCCAGCGGAAGCTGCTGGGCAGTAATGTTGGTTAATCGTCTCGATTGCCGCCGGAGATGACACAGACAACTCGTTGCCCTGCGAATCGATTTCTGTGTTCGCGGACAACTGCCAGCGGAACCGCTCCTGATGGCTCGGCGATCATCCTGGCATGAGAGGAAATCAATCGCGTAGTTTCGATGATTGATGTTTCAGATGCACAGAGAATGTCATCAGCCAGTTGGTAGATAATCGGAAAGTTCAGGCTGCCGAGTGATGTTCGAAGTCCGTCGGCAACTGAATCTGTTCGCAGCACAGGTTCGATCTGGCCCGATGCCAGACTGCGAAACGCATCGTTGGCCCATTCTGGCTCTGCTGCGATCACTCGGATCGTCGGTTTCAGCGACTTCACAGCGATCAGAATTCCAGCCAGCAGACCACCGCCACCGACTGGCACAACAATCGTTTCGACATCAGGGTATTGTCGGAGGATTTCCAGGCCCACTGTTCCCTGTCCGGCGATAACGTGTTTGTTGTTGAACGGGTGAATCAACGTTGCTCCGGTGGTTCGCATCACTTCGTCAGCCATGGCTTCGCGAGCTGCCGGAGTTGGTCCGCACATGACTGGTTCAATTCCAAGACTTCTCACAGCGGCCAGCTTGATCCTGGCGGAGTTTTGTGGCATCACGATATGAGCTTTTATTCCGCGAAGATTTGCCGCGCGAGCCAATGCTGCAGCGTGGTTTCCCGATGAATGTGTGACCACTCCGCGCGAAGCTTCTTCGTCAGTCAAACTAAAAACGGCATTGCAGGCACCCCGTGCTTTAAAGGCAAATCCATGCTGAAAATTCTCGCACTTCAAAGCGATTGAACATTCGACTTTGCGACTGAGTGATTCGAATGCAAGTGTTGGTGTCTCGGACACCAGGGGCTGAATACGTTTCGCGGCAGCCTGAATCTCCGTGAGGTGAGTGCAAAATGAGGTCCAGTCTGGCAGCAGCCGATTCATAGGTCGCGACTATTTCTCTTTGGACTTTGATGACTTCCTGTCGGATTTTGATTCCGAATCTTCACCGTCGGATTCTGCTTCTTCGGGTACTCCGTAAAGGGGCAAATGTCGATAGTACACTTCCAGTGTCATTGTGCACAGGCAAGTCATATAAAGCCGGCCCCCTGTGCCGCCGTGCGTGTCACTCAGATCCCAGCTTCCTTCCGCATGACCTTCGGTCTTCTGCGTCGATAGCAATTGCTCACGCATCACATTGTTCCACTTCGTCCATGTCTCACCGCCGTAGTGCAGCATCACTTGGGTTGCATAGTAGTTGTAGTACATATTGCCCCTGATCGGGCCTTTGGCACTCAAAGTTTCCACCGCCATCTTCAGTCGTGGCTCTTCTCGCGACATTCCGGAAAGCATGCGGCAGACCAAACCGATTGCGGTTGTGGATTCTTTGGTGTCTTTGTTGCTGCGATATCCGTACATTCCGTTGTCGGCCTGAACCTCATTCAGAAATGCATTGGCAACGCGAACGGTGAGTGGGTTGATGTTGATGTCTGCATGCACAGCACTTTTCAGAGCCATTATCTGCCAGCCCAGAATCGAAGTGTCTCCGTCTGTTCCGGGGTCATAGCCCCAGCTGCCGTTTTTCTTGCTTTGTGCATTGATGATGAAGTTAATCGAGGCCTGTACAGCGGGCTCTAACTGTCGAATCATGGCCACGCGTTGTTTGTTGTTCGCACGTTCATCTTCCTTACCACGAGACTCCTTCATCTCCTGTTTCATCATTGCCAGGGTTTCGCACAGTGCGGTCGCTGCAATGGCCTGACTGTACATGCCGGTGTTGTTGGCATGCTGCCCACGGAGGTCCAGCCCCGCAGGTGAAGCTTTTGAATTGGTCAGCAGATACTTCACGCCATTCAGAACAGACTCCTGAAAATCTCCCTCGAAAGGCGTATTTCCAGCACCCAGCATCGCCAGAATTGCCATGCCGGTTGCTGCATTCCGACAGTTTTCACCCAGCGAACCGGGCTGTGAGCAGTTGCCTTTGCACTCTCCACCACTGTGATCAAAACTCCAACCGCCGTCTTTCGCCTGATGCCTCGACATCCAGGTCAAACCCTGATGCACGGCTTTTTCACTCGCCGCGTTGCCACCCATTTTTGCGACCATGGCCGAACGGCCGGCCTTGCTGCGGCCACCGAATTCCGATGATGAAATTGCCGATGCTATTTTGCTTGTTAAGTCGACGCTCGTTGTGACGGACGCCAGATCAAGGTCGTTAATGTTGACATCAACCAAGTCCATGCTTTCCACCTGAGAATCAACAAATGTCTCAGATGGAGGCGTGTCTTCCGAGAGCTCGATTGGCTGATCAAGTTCCATCATCTCCAGTTCTTCCGTTTGGGCTGTTTCAGGCTCAAACGTGCTCGTGATCATCATGAATTCTTCCTTCTGAATCGAAGGAAGCAGAATCGCGGCAAGCAAAAAGATGATCCCTGCATGCACTGCCGCGTTTGTCGCCAGTACAGCCATGCTTCTGCGTTGAGCGGCAGTGGGATGCAGCAGTTGAAGCAGTCTCACCTTGATCGTCAGAGGTCCCTGCGGTGCATCTTCTTCTGTTTGCAGATCGGTTGGAATTGGCTCGACGTCCGACGAATCTGCATCACCTGCGTTGTCTTCAGGGGGTACCGATCTTACGGTTCTTGTGCTGGAATTAGCAGACACGGGTGATTTGGAAGCTGGAACTTCTGGAAACGGTGATGCGGATGATTCCGTAGAATTCATCGTTGCCTCGGAGGTTGCGAAGCTCATCGCAAATTCTCGTTCTACGGCAAGTACGTCGTAGAATCCATCGGCAGCCGCATCTGACAGGTCGGCAACCGGAATCTCAAAAATATCCTGTCCGTCCGACACGATCGTGCGATCACGCAAGGCTGGGATATAGAAGCCATCGGCGCAGGCGTCACTGAGATCGCTGACAGGGATCAGGTAGAAATTTGTGCCATCGGATACTGTAATTTTCCGTTCGCTCACTAAGTCTCTCCTGGCTTGATCTGTTGGCGACGACTTTTCCAGCCGCCAGCTACAGGTGCATCTGCTGCCGACTTCTCAGTGTCTGGATGCTCGGTTAACTCTGGCGAGTTTACAGGCTCTGGTCCGGCAACAGTCCTGACTGGATTAGGCGTGTGAGGAGTTGACAAAGTTGCCGCAGATTTTGCACCTGCAACGGTCTTGGGTGGTGCTGCATTAACTGGATTTGGAATCGGTGTCGAGGGCGGTTTACTCACCGCGCCAGATTTTGAAGCAGTGGTGTTGATGACGGGTGCAATATTCACTTTCGGAGCAGGATCTGTTTTTGCGGGAGCGCCTGTTTTGATGAGCTCAGCGAGCGATGCGGTTTCGAGCAGTCCAGCATCGACGCGACCAGTCCAGTAATCAAGGTCCTGATTCGACAGCCCGCTTTCACGTTCAATGGTCATCTCCGCCTTGGTGCCGATTGATGGTAATGCCGCTGTGACATGCAATCGCCCGTCGTCGCCGTAATTGAAGAATACATCGACAGCAGTGGCGGCTGGCAGATTCGGTGGAAGATCGCGAACGACGCAGTTTCCAATGAGTGTCGAATGTCGCCCGGCGTCATCGCCACCTTCGACAACTTTGACTGAAACACTTGCCTGGTTTGGTCGCGATGTCGCAAAGCGTTTGCCTTTTTTTACAGGCAGCCGCGAATTGCGAGGAATCATCACGGATCGCCGTTGTCCACCGGTGTCCTTGTCCAGTCCCAACAAGCCCAGATCGTGTGAATTCACATTGTGAACGGAGATCTTTGAACTTAATCGCTGATCCGTCGAGAGCAGGATTGCCGCGTAGATCGCAGCACCGTGAGCCACCGATTCGTCTGCCGATAACGAACGATCAACTTTCAGATTGGATTCCGATTCGAGCATGTCCTGGACCATCGGCATCCGTGAAGATCCACCAACCAGCAGGAGTCTGGAAACATCTTTCCATGTTCGATTGGCTTCCTTTAGTGCCTTGCGAGTCGTCATCATTGTGCGGTCGATCAGATCACCGCACAGCGATTCAAATTGCGAACGGTCTAATGGGACCTGAACGCGATTTCCATCCATGGAAAAACGAATCACGACCTCCTCCCGCTGTGACAATGAACGCTTGGCATCTTCAGCTTCGGTCAATAATCGCTGGCGTTGCGATAGGTCTTTGCGAGGGTCAACACCGTATTGAATCAGGAACTGCTCGGCGACAAAGTCCGCGATGCGATGATCCCAATCGATACCGCCTAGATAGACGTCGCCAGCAGTTGCAATTGCAGAATAATCATTGCCGACAATCTCCATGAGCGTCACGTCAAACGTGCCGCCGCCAAGATCATAGACGAGCACCGTTTCCAGAGACTCAGTTCTTCCTTCCGCGGATACAAAGCCACGCTGAACGCCGTACGCCAACGCGGCGGCAGTGGGTTCATTAATAATGTCAACAACATTCAGGCCAGCGATACGCCCGGCATCCTGTGTTGCTTTTCGTCGCGGTTCATTGAAATAGGCCGGCACGGTGACAACACATTGATCGATCGGCCCTAATCGATGAATTGCGTCTTCCTTGAGCTTTCGCAGAATCAGTGCCTGAATGACTTCGGGCGGCAGCTGCATACCTGCCACAGGGATGCGAAAAGCGTCTTTGCCAAGTTCGCGTTTGGCGAATTGCACTACGCGCTCTGGTTCAAATTCTGCCGCCTTCAGTGCTTCTTTGCCGACGACAATCGACTTGCGGTCAAAGAAAACAACGCTGGGCGTTGTAGCGTCGCCTTCGAGATTCTGCACCGTGCATGGACGTCCAGTACTGTCGAGATGGGCGACGACGGACCGCGTCGTTCCCAAGTCGATGCCGACGGCAACTTGATTTCCTGCGGTGGCCAATTCTGCGTTCCCGTGATGGAAGACGTGAGCCTAAGTCAATTCATGATCTGCGCTGCAAGTATACGCCTGTTCCAACAATTCTATGCGTTGAAAAGCGCTCAGTGTCACCCTGGGAATTGGAAATCTTAGATGAATTATTGAGTTGTGCGAATGATAACGGAGTTAGATGGGTCGCAAAACCTGCAATTACGCTGGACGTTGACAAACCTGGTGCCCCGCGTCAGTGTGTCTGGTAGCCGCAATCAAGTCTGCGATTTTACAGATTTTCAACAGCCAATTCTGTATATCGAACGCTGTGAATTATGTCGGCTAACGGGCAGCATTCGGCAGCATCCGATGCGAGTGAGACAGTTAGCTGGCACTCGGCAGCATCCAGCAAGTCGTAGGCACGTTTCGTCTGCCCCTGCATCGCAGCCAGACGGGATGTCAAAATCAGATCCCGACTTGCGGATACGTAGGACTCTGCACCAATGTGTTGCTGATAGGCCGCCAGAAGTGAACTTTCAGCCTCTTCAAAGCACCGATTCTGTGCCATGGCACAGGCCAAAATCGCATGTCGATCGCCGATTTCTCTGGCTCGGGCTGAACTTGTGATGCGACAAGAAAGTGTCCTATCTGCTTGGTGAATCCAACGCAGAGAAGATTCGAGGTCTCCAGTGATGAGTGACTGAATTGACAATGTCAGCCAGTCGCGAACACCAAGCGAATACGGTGGAATTTGCCGTTGATCTGTTGTAGTACTTATGCCGATACGAGTCGAATCGCACCAACCGCCAGATGAAACCGTCTGCTGATTCAGAGATCGCAATCCTCGCTGAATGCACTGTTCTGCGCGGATCGAATCCCCATTTTCAGTGTGCATTTGAGCCAGCAAGAACAGAGTCGGGATGCGGACACTGGCTGATATGTAGGATTGCTGAATCACTTCAGTTAGGGTGCCGATGGCTTCCAGCATTCTATGCTGTTCAAAACGAAGTCTCGCAGGTCTCCAGATAGACCGCAATTGGTGATCGACGGTTGAAATCGATATTTCGATTGGCGACCTAAGCGCCTTGCCCAACAGACTTTGTGAAGAACGCCACGAGTGCGCACTGTTGATCGGCGATAATTCGATTGTTTTCACGACAGCACTTTTCGGATTGCCAGAGTCAGGCAAGTCACCATTCCGTGGTAGACGATTGCCAATGGACATCACGACGTGCTTTGGTCGTCAGCGAGATTCAACGGGAGAAGCGGCAGCTTAGAACTGCCCAGCAGTCGATGCAACGACTATTCTTCCTGTTTTGCCGATTTTATGGATTGCGCCGATTTTGATGCAAAGAAGGCGAGCGGCTGGGCGTCAGCCCTCCGAGTGTTTTGCTGCTCCCTAAATCAGATTAACAATCGCATACGGAGGGCTGACGC
>JANOZG010000153.1:0-5015 GCA_031429275.1 Planctomycetota bacterium | reverse complement strand
AAGCTTCGTTACTTCGTCGGACTGGATGAAGCTGCCGCCGCCGAGACGCTCGGCATTTCACGTCCAACCGCTTCACGATGGTGGACTTTCTCCCGTGCATGGTTGTTTCAGAAGTTGTCCGAGCGAAACCACGACGAACGTCAGAACAGTACATGAATTTCGCGATAGCCAACGGCGACCAGCGGAAACAGATGACTGGCTCGTCCTGGGAACTGGGATTCGAGCATGAGTCGCGTGCTTTGGAAAATGGTTGCGACCACATCGCCACGCTGTAGCAGTCGACCGGGAGAAACGCCGCCAATTGGGTCACTGGCTCCGATGGTCTGTCCTCCTTTGAGGGCATCATCCCTAAAACCAACCAAGTCATACTTCGGATTTGATTTCGACCGCTAAGTCGCCCACTTTTTGCAGCGTTCCATGGCGACGACTTTGATGCCTCGCAAATCCAGTTTACCCGTGCCTAGTAGTGGAATGCTGTCGACCTGGATGAAACTGTCGGACGATGGAATAAACAGATTTGGAAGCCCGGCGGCCTGAAGACGGTCGGTGATTTCTCGAACCGTTTTCTTCATCGGTTTGTACAGCACGATCAGACGTTCGCCCTTGTTCTCATCGGGTACCGATGTGACCGCGCAGACGATTTCAGGTTCGTCGGTCATATCTTCTCCCAGAACCTTTGCAGTTTCCTGTTCTACTAAGATGTGTGGCACCATCTCGCCACCGATCTTTGAGAACCGGCTCATACGGCCTGTGATGCGAATAAAACCGTCATCGTCGATCATGGCCATGTCGCCGCTGTTGTACCAGCCATCAACAATTAATTCGGCGGTCTTCTTTGGCTGATTCAAATCAGCCCAGCATGATGTTTGGGCCCTTTATCTTCAATAACCCTTCCTGATTGGCTCCGAGCTTCTCGCCCGTTTCCGGATTGAACACCGCCGTCGCACAACCGGGGATAACTCGACCAACGGTGCCGTGGCGAGTTCCCGAATCACTGACTGCTCCGGGAGGAAGTCGTGAATCAGGAGTATTGAATGAAGCAACCGGTGACATTTCAGTCGTACCGTAGCCTTCTGTGGGTTCGAAGCCAAATTTTTCCTTGAAGGCAATTCGCAGATCGTCCGGCATCTTTTCCGCGCAGACGATCGCGAGATTAAGCAACTTCATTTCTTCGGCTGTGCATCGCTTGAGAGCGGAAAAGGTGGCAGGAGCCGTTTTACTCCTGGAGCGACGATCTACTGGGAATCGCCTCTTGACAGCTTTTCCGCCTCCTCTTCTTTTGTCACGAGCGATAACCGGTGAACTGCTCGCAAGCACCGCCGATGAGCGCGAAATGCCGGTCAAACCCGCGCTGACCCGGCCAGCAGGATTCGTCCTGACCGAGATGCCATTTCCCGGCCATGAAAGTCTGATAGCCCGCCTCACGCAGCGCCTCCTGCAAGGTGACGACGCCCGGTTTTTGAAGCCGAGATACGCAGGCGAGCCGATGCGGCGCCACAGCTCATTCGCCGCGCCCTGATCGTTCATGTCACCGACACCGGCCTGATGCGGATAAAGCCAGGTCATGAGCGACGCTCGTGTCGGACAACATTGAGCACAGTTGTAGAACCGCGCGAGCCGCACGCCCTTTTCGGCCAGCGCATCGAGCGTCGGCGTGCGAACCTCGCCGCCGTAACAGCCGATGTCCGAGTAGCCCATATCGTCGACCATCACGAGTAGAATGTTGGGACGCTCGTCCGCCGCCGCACGCGGAAAAAACTGTTTCCGGTTTTGTCGCGTGTGCAAAACATCGGCTACGAACGGCCCGAGAACGACAGGACGCCAGATTAGTATCGGGCGAATCATCGAACTCCGTGGGTGGCCAGAGAAGAAGTAAGTCGACAATTTTCTGTAGTTGGCAAGGACGGAACATGTCCAGGCAAGCTTTTCACTGAATAGATTTTCTGTTCGGCTGCGAAGATGAAGCGGTGCCCGTCACCGGCTCTCGAGACATGATTGCAGCTCTGAAGAAAGCAGGCGTGAAGCCGGAGCCGAAATACACCGAGTTTCCAGGCGCCGGCCACGGCCGTTGGGGGCCCGCGTATGAGACGGCGGACCTGTGGGAGTGGATGTTCGCACAACGTCGTCAGACAGCCGCTTCGAATCCATGAGACTAAGAGACATCATCTTCGCCGCCCTGTTATTCGTCCCGCTTGCTGAACTCGCCGCCTCTCCATCTTCCCTCTATCTCACGTTCAACGCACCGCATTGGCCGCTGCAGTTGATCATCTCGACAAGCATGACAAAATGACCGGCACAATCGGCTTGCACGATAAGAAGAAGGTTTCTTACGACCCGATGTGCTCGAAAGGGCCCAGATGCTAAGATCTATCATGTCACTGTCTATGCCCTGTCTTCTGAAGTGAATCTCGCGAAGGGAAGCGACAATCGAACGGGGCTATTGAAGGTGATCAAAGACATCACGCTCGCGGAAACGACTCTTGATTTCGTCTATGAGCGACAATCAGACGGAACGCGGTAGCGTCCGATTCCCCTTCGATCACATCAAATGGCCTTTACTTTTACCCAAACGGCAGAACCAACATATGAACACACCGCCAGCGACACCAGGCATTTCCAGGCTACGACGACGAAAATGGCTGCTCCTGCCTGGGGGCGTAGCGCTCCTTGCAGGCTGTGTTTTCGTCTACATCTCATTGTCCTCGTATCCACTCTACCGAGCGAACCGGACTCCTGGCCGACCTTGGTCAGCTTGGGATGCTGCAGATCATGATGTAGACGGCAAACTGACGCGTGAAGAAATGGAACGATTTGGCAAGCAAAAGCCACATCGAAATGTCGACGCACTTTTGGATAACTTCGACGCTGCTGACTCCGATCACGACGGGATCGTGACGCAGAGTGAGATCGACATTTACGGAACGAATATTGGTAGCATGGACGCAAAGCAACGTTGAATCTGGTCTTGTGGCCTCTGACCTGAGACGGCTTTCGAACCGAAAACGGAAGGATACCCTCCCCGTCAAACTTTGTTCACCGACGAGCACCATTGTCGCGGCAGAGGCGGATCGTCTGGAATGGCCAGCCAGCGCGACTCATCAGAGGAACGACGCGGAACATAGGCCGAATTCTATTTCCATTCCTTCGCCAGAGGTTCACGTAACTCACTTGCACAGGATTCCGTTCGACATCACGCGTCATAGTCAGCAAATGCTTTTCGTTCTGGACCGAGGCTGAAAATGGGACGGTCGCAATGCTGTTCGGCACGACGGCTACAGTGACGAGACAGGACGATGATTTTTGTCTGCCAGGGAAGCTATTGGAAGGTAAGCAGGGCAGCGGAGGCGGATTCGGATTCGTTGTAACGCGGTGTCGCAGAGATGCGCACAGCGGGAAGCGAGGCTGACGACGCAACCAGAGTGCCCCGCGAATCAGAGAACCGGTTTTTTGCGATCGTCCAGCTTCTTCAGCTTTGACAGATGAGCCAGCAGTTCTTCTTCGGACGCCATGCCGCAGAAGTACCAGCAAATCATCTCGTGTGTGTGCGCAGCGTCGGCTTGCGGCCCGGCTAAAAGCTGTTCAGCATGCACGCGATGTGACGACCGGAGTGAACATAAACAGCAGGATCGGCATGCAATACTTATTCATATGCAGTGTCCGATTGCCCGCTCGATCTCGTTCACAACCGACGTCGTGCAACTGTTGCAACAGGTCACCCAGCTGATCAAAATACTTCAGCCCGACAATGTCCTTGTCAGTAATTCGCTTCTCGTCCGCAACAGATTTTGCCTCAGCGACTGGCGCCGCAGACGCTGTCGCACTCTGACGAGCACCCCTCTGGGCCTGCCGCCAAAATAGAATCGTCTGTGTATTTGGCACTTCGCTCCGTCATCTCCTTAGAATGGCAGATCCACCGAAGGCGCGTAAGTGCAAATGTACACTTTACTTTCCAAATGCACACACGACATGACATCGAGGACGGACGTTCGGTGGAGCGGAATCCGTTCAAACTGCTACACTGGAGCTGCCCGACGACTTGCCGCTCACGGGGTCTGCATTAATTCCGACTGTTGTTGAATAAGGACACCAGCTTGCTATTCCTCCATGCTCTGAGAAACAGTCTGGCCGTCACGGCATTCTTGTATGCATCTGTCGTGTGCGGCGACGACATTGACTTTAATCGCGACGTCCGACCGATCCTGTCTGACAAGTGTTTTGCATGTCATGGTCCGGATTCAAAAGCGTTGCAGGGCGGACTGCGACTGGATCTGCGCAACAGTGTGACATCGCCGACCGAAAGCGGCAAGCAGGCGATTGTTCCCGGTCAGCCGGATGTGAGCGAACTGATTCTGCGGATAACGACGTCTGATGCTGACCTCGTCATGCCGCCGCCGGAGTCACACAAGACTCTGGATGCTGCCGACAAAGACATCCTTCGCAGATGGATCTCAGGAGGCGCGGAATACAAAGACCACTGGTCCTTCCTCCAACCGGAACGCAAGGCGCCGTCCAACTCAACGGATGCTGCGTGGAATAAAAATACGATTGATCGGTTCGTCTTCGCCGCATTGCATAAGCGAGGTATGACGCCGTCGCCCGAAGCAGATCCTCTGACGCTCATTCGCCGAGTCTCGCTGGACCTGCGCGGATTGCCGCCGACGATTGAGGAGATCGCACAATTCACTTCAGACACTTCCGACGCTGCGTATGAAAACATGGTCGACCGGATGCTGGAAAGTCCGCACTTCGGCGAACGGATGGCGATGACGTGGCTCGACCTGGCGCGTTACGGCGATACCAATGGTTACCACGCTGATTCCGATCGGCCCGTCTGGGTTTGGCGGGACTGGGTCGTCGATGCGTTCAACAGCAACATGCCGTTCGATCAGTTCACGGTCTGGCAGCTTGCCGGTGACTTGCTGCCCGATGCGACCGTCGAACAGAAGGTCGCTTCCGGCTTCAATCGCAACGTGCGATTCAATGAAGAAGGCGGAGTCGACCCCGCGGAATTCCGT
>JANOZG010000152.1:0-1550 GCA_031429275.1 Planctomycetota bacterium | reverse complement strand
AGCAAGTGGGATCAAATGCCGGAACATCGCTTCGCTTGGTCCGGCCTACGTCTGCTGCGATAGCTCAATAACGCTGAAAAGCACGGAAGTTCGGCAATAATTTTGAAAACTAGCGAATGCTCTCTCGAAGTGCCTGTAAATGGCGACACGGGCCGTTGCGGACGCCGAACTTAAAGTGCCAACTGCAGCGGCATTTGCCTTTGCGAATTATACCGTCCCCATCAATTAGAACTTCGCAGCTTTGGTTTTCGACTTTGCCAGTAATAATCTCGCCACCACGTGGTGCTGCCTGCCGAGTTTCTAATTTGACCTTTTTTGCCGTTATGATTTGCTGAGCCCCGGCGAGTTCCGGATGAGGCTCGCCGAGTTCCCGATCTGACAATGCCATGGGCAGAATCTGCCTCCAGCGGAACACACCAGCATGCAGATCGAAAATGGCCTGGCCTCGCAGCGCCAATTGATTCATTACAGAAGACGCCGCAATGGCCGAACATCGCAGATTGGTACTCAGATTGTTCAGCGTCAAAGTTCGCTGCAGACTCAGTTGTTCAGCTGTGGCAGCGACCTGCGTGACGTCCGGTTCATTCTGCGGCAACAACATCTGCACCGCGCTGCCGCGAGTCCAGTCGTTGGTTGTCCAGCCGCTCAGCCCCAGAGTCAGCCGCATGTTACCCATCTGCACGACCCAGAAACTTGGCAAGCCCGTGCCCAGCAGATAAACGTCGACCTGTGTCGCAAGTGGCAACAACCGAGCCAGACTCATGAGCCGACGCCGACCCCAGATACGCACGGGCTCCGTCGCTGGACCGTGATAAACGGTGGACGGGCTATCGATCGCAACATTCCACGGTTCCAGCACAAGTCGTGGTGATTTCCCGTCCGCAAGTTCAAAACGAATCGCGCGCGGGCCGTGCTTTTCTCGATGCCGTTTCAGCCATGCCAACAGCGTGTAAACAGCATCGACGCCCAGTGTCACTTTCTTCATGGGCAACGCCATCGCAGCCTGCAATTGCATGAAACCACGCAGCCATCCATCAGGCAGTTCGATCTTTTCTTCGTGGTAATCTTCGCGATCCGAAGTCTGAACTGTGAATCCTTCCGGATTGATGTTGAATCGAGTTTCACGATACGTCCGCAGCGACTGGAAGTTGTGATACAGATCCCACGAATAATCCACATTCGTCGTGCCGACGCAGGCGTCCTGCGTATTGGCAAAGCCGGAGTCGCGATCGATCGTCAAACATCCGTAACTGGATTCGTCGGTTGAGAAACATTCGAAAAAGACAACATCTTCCGCGACAGTGATCACCGGATCATACGGCATCAAACGTCGCCAGAGCGTTTCGTTTTCTTCCCGCAGCCGCACGTTCAACTGGGATCGCGCCTTCCAGTACCGATCCAGCGCCGCACGATGCTGTTGCGTCATCTCAGCTGTCGGCTGTGGGGCACGTCCCGCCACCACCACTTCACGGGCGGACTGCATCGCCGCGATGCGAATGACTTTTTCCCGCGATGACTGTTGTTTCTTCCATTCTTCGTAGGCGGATTTG
>JANOZG010000151.1:0-2023 GCA_031429275.1 Planctomycetota bacterium | reverse complement strand
AGCCCCCTCACCCAGGCCCACTCCCCCAAGTCATTTTGGGCAAAGCGACAAGGCAAAACAGCGTGAACCCGCGCCAACGACTTAGGGGAGAGGGGACTCAACACGACGACACGTTGCCGAACTCGCACCTTCAAGACCTGTCGGCCACGGGTTAATCAATCACTGTTCGACGAAGTATTTTCGTCTGCTCGTTGCTGGTTTTCTGTTTGAAATTCAACGACCATTCGGTCATCCCTGACCGGCTCTCGCTGCTGGGATTCCCGCCTGCTTCTCTCAGAGTGAGTATCCACCATCATGATCATAAGTCGCATTCGTTCCTCTCTCTTCAATGTCAGCTTCAGCCTTGCGCTTCTGGCGTTAACATCGGCCGCAAACGCAGAGCTGAAACTGCCGGCGATCATCAGCGATCACATGGTGCTGCAGCAAAAGCAGGTGAATCCGATTTGGGGCTGGGATGATCCGGGCACTGAAGTTACGGTGACTCTTGGCGATCAGGTGAAAAAAGCCAAGGCAGGTGATGATGGAAAATGGACGGTCAAGCTTGATCCGCTTGATGCCAACGCCGATCCATCCACAATCGTGATCGAAGGTTCCTCGCGTCGTGAAATCACTGACGTACTTGTCGGTGAAGTGTGGATGTGTTCCGGTCAGTCCAACATGGGCATGACTCTGGGTGGCGACTGGAAATTCGAAGTCGAATCACTGAGTTCCAATCATCCCAATCTGCGACTCATCAGCGTGCCACGTGTGGGGACTCAGGAATTGCAAAACGACTTCAAGGGGCAATGGGAATCCGCAAACTCCACCAACTGCATAACGTTCAGTGCTGTCGGTTTTTTCTATGGACGTTACCTGCATGAGATTCTCGGCGTGCCCGTTGGCCTGATCAATAATGCCTGGGGCGGTTCAGCAGCGGAAGCCTGGGTTCGCCGGGATTCACTGGAGAAAGATCCTCGGTTCACCGTATTAATGGACAGCTGGAAACAACGCGAGGCGGATCTTGTGACCGACGAAGCAAAAGCGAAACATGAGGTCGCGCTTGCAAAATGGAAGGAGAGGGTCAAAGAAGCCAAAGCAGCAGGCAAGCCAGCGCCGCGCGCACCAGCTTCGCCTGAAAGTACTCTCACTGGAAATCAGCGGCCAGGAAATATCTTTGCCGGAGTCGTCCATCCGACACTGGGCTACGGCATGAAAGGCGTGATCTGGTATCAGGGAGAAAGTAATTCCGGCCGCGCCTGGGAATATGCTCGTCTGTTTCCATACATGATTGAACAATGGCGCGCGGAATGGGGACAGGGTGACTTTCCGTTTTACTGGGTTCAGCTGGCCGACTACATGGCTGAAACCGATCAGCCTGGCGACAGTGCGTGGGCGGAACTGCGTGAGTCTCAAACAAAGACGATGTCACTGCCGAAGACTGGTCAGGCCGTTATTATCGATTTGGGTGAAGCGAACGACATTCATCCGAAAAACAAGTACGACGTTGCCGCTCGTCTGGTCCGCTGGGCACTGGCGAAAGACTACGGCATGAATAATATCGAACCGCAGAGCCCGATCTATCGCGAAATCAAGATCACCGACAACAAGGCGACACTGAACTTCGACCATGTCGGAGGAGGCTTGCGGACTGTCGATGTGAATGATGTGCGAGGTTTCGCGATTTGCGGGGAGGATCAGAAATGGGTCTGGGCCGACGCGAAAATCACAGGCGCGGATACCATTGAAGTCTGGAGTGACGCCGTTGCTGCTCCCGTGGCAGTTCGCTATGCATGGGCCGACAATCCGGTTTGCAATGTTTATTCAAAGAACGGTCTGCCGTTGACTCCGTTCCGTACGGATGATTTTCCAATGACAACAAAGCCCGCGGACGCAAAGTGAATCGGTCGGATGGCGCCGGATTCATCAAAGTTCGGCGGCAGAAAATCTGTAGGCCGGACCAAGCGCAGCGCCGTTCCGGCAGATGTGTGGCAAGTGCCGGAACAGCGCTGGGCTTGGTCCGGCCTACCCGAAAGTATCGGGTTAA
>JANOZG010000150.1:0-30362 GCA_031429275.1 Planctomycetota bacterium | reverse complement strand
CAGATGCCGCACGGCTTCATGGCGTCGCGTCGCTACTTCTATTTTATTCCTGCCAGCGGTGCCCCCCAGAAACTTGTTCATCGCATCGAATCCGACGCATTGGATCATCTGCCCGGCGACAAAGTCATTTACCTGAAATGGCAGGAGCTGGAAGCTGCCATTCAGGCGATCGTCGGCCAACATAAGAACATTGCAATGGAGTATTCGCCACGCAACGGCAATCCCTATATCTCCCGCGTTGATGCCGGGACAGTGGAACTAATGCGATCATTTGGCTGCGAAGTTGTGTCATCTGGTGATTTGATCTCGTTGTTTGAATCAACTTTGACAGATGAGCAATTGACGAGTCATCTGGAAGCTTCGAAAGTTACAAATGCGGCATTCGCTCGAACGTGGAGATTCATCGCCGATCAGGTGCGTACCCATGGCTTTGTTGAGGAGATAGCAGTCTCTGACGAAATCATGCGGCACTTCGCTGAGAATAGGTTGGCCACGTATCATCCTCCGATCGTTGGCGTGAACAGCAATGGTGGCAATCCGCATTATGAAACCGGCACTGGTGCTGACACAAAGATTGTTGAAGGTAGTTTTGTGCTGGTGGATTTATGGGCAAAACAGGACAAGCCTGGATCAATCTACAGCGATCTGACTCGCACTGGCTTCGTCGGGACTTCGGTTCCTGATAAATACACAAGCATCTTTAGCATCGTCGCTGCAGGCCGCGACGCGGGAGTTGAGTGCGTAAAATCCGCATTTGCCGCTGGCCGACAGCCGCAAGGCTGGGAAGTGGACGACGCAGTTCGAGGCGTCATCGCCGCTGCAGGATATGGAAAAGATTTCTGCCACCGCACAGGCCACAGTCTTGCTCAGGAAGTACATGGGAACGGCACACACATGGACAACCTTGAGACTCATGAAACTCGCCGCATTTTGCCTCGGACGCTGTTTACTATCGAACCGGGAATTTACCTTCCTGAATTTGGTGTTCGCAGCGAAATTGATGTGTATGTCCACGCAGATGGACGCGTCGAAGTGACGGGTGGACCGATTCAGACTGCAATTGTTGCCATTCTCGCGGAATTCTGATCTGAAAACTCTGCCCGCTGAAACCCGTGTTGTTGCATTTTCGCTGGGCTGTTAAATTGCTGGCGGAAGTGGAAATAGAGCACCTTCATGCTGCGCATGGAATCGGCGAACTACAGTTTTCACCACGGACGGCGGGATCTGATTTAATGGAAATTCGCGATTCTGATTTCGAAGAGATTGTGTTGCAATCGGACCGACCAGTGTTGGTTCATTTCTGGGCTGCCTGGGATCAGTCCAGCCGAATGATGCAGTCGGTGGTGGATCGACTGGCGATGACAGTAGAGGACTGGGCTGATGTCTACGTCGTCAACGTTGATCGCTGTTCTGCTCTGGCAGTACAATTTGAAGTCTGCGGCGTGCCAACGTTCGTGGCCTTTGCGGATGGCCAAGCAGTTTGTCGCAAAACCGGCGCAATGACCGAAGCGCAGATGGTGCAGCTACTGAAAACCGCAGAGCAGGCTATGTCGCGGACATCTGAACCAGAGACCGATGACGACGAAGGTTGTGTTGAACGAGCTGCCTGACGCAGAGCGGTCTCATTGACGCTCAGGTTTCTGCGTCAGAATTCACATCACAATCGCCCAAACCCTACACACAAACCCCCGAGGAGCCATTCATGAATCTGCTGCAGAGACTAACGGGGTCGGATAGCCCGAAGCTTAAACGACCGTTCAGAGCGTTGTCTGGATACGCGATTCAGGCTGTAGGAGTGTCTGAAAAATTTCAGGTCCACTGCCAGCACTACAGGATTCCGTTTTATGCAAAAAGCAACGTCGCGTTAACGCTGTGGGTTAATCCGGGGGATGTCGATCGGGCGGAGGAGTTTGTCTATAGCTTTCTGAAACCGGGCGATACCTTCATTGACGTGGGTGCAAATATTGGATGTGTGACTGCGGCCGGATCACTTGCCGTCGGAGATGCGGGCGCGGTGTTTTCAGTGGAACCACATCCACAAACGTTCCAGTATCTTCGAAGAACAGTCGCACTGAACGATTGCAGGAATGTCAAAGTCTTCAATACCGCCCTGGGTGCCGAAACGGGCGTCGTTAACTTCAGTGACGAACGCAGGAAAGATGACAGTAACTGTGTGGCGACTAATTCGGAATCCGGAATCCGTGTACCGTGTACAACACTGTCCAGCCTCGTTGAAGAACAAGCGATCTCGCGGATTTCGTTGCTAAAGATCGACGTGGAGGGCTTCGAGTTGCATGTGCTCAAAGGAGCTGTCGCTGTTTTCGATAGAATTGATTGCATCTACATCGAGATTCTTGAACATACGCTGCAGAGGTTTCAAACATCAAAGACAGATGTTCTTGATCTGCTGAAATCACATGGGTTTAAGTGCAACTACTTCAAGGACGATCGCAGCAATGTTGTCGCGGTGTCCGATCGAATTCAGCTTGGTGATCTGCGGAAAGAACTTGAGCCGGTCAATTGATCCTGCACGCTACTTGATTTTGCTGCGATTTCATTGAAGATCTCTGGCATGCTGGCCATCACATGTGGAAAAGGACTGATGGGTGGCCGGGGTTAGAGGGCGCCAGCCCGAAACCTCGGGGCTTCCTTCGCTTCGCTCAGTCCAGCCCCGGCCACCCGATCCACCAAGGCACGACGGACAAAACGCTCGCCTTAGTTCTGCCCACGCCAAGTATAAATCACCGCGCGGCGTAGGCCGAACCAGGGGTGATTGGCTGCGCGATGCGGCTTTCCAGAATCAATCAAGTCTGGTGACAATCCCATCGTAAGCCGGTACATTGCACGTTGGAAAACCGGACTATTGACATCTGCGCAGAGCGCCGGCGGGCAGGGCGTTCGCATATCGAAAGACTTCATACATATGTTGCGTTTTGCGATCATTTCAATTGTTTCGATTTACGCTCTGGTCGGCGTTTCGGGATCCGTGGGGCATGCTGCAGAAAATTTGGCCACCGGAACTGTCTTTGAAGACGCCAACAACAATCGCCTGATGGATGCTGGTGAAACAGGCCTCGCGGGTGTGTCAGTTTCTAATGGCAAAGACGTCGTTGAAACAGACAGCGATGGCCGATACAAACTTGCCGTCGATAATGATTCGATTGTGTTTGTCATCAAACCGACCGGCTATCGGGCTGTAACGGATAAGGACAACCTTTCTCGCTTCTATTACATTCACAAGCCTGCGGGATCGCCGACGGATCTGAAATTCCCGGGTGTTGAACCCACCGGTCCTCTGCCAGCTGAAATCAGTTTTCCGTTATACAAGGTCGATGAGCCTGCAAGTTTTGATGTGATCTTCTTCGGTGACCCGCAGCCTCGCGATCAAAAGGAAATCGACTACATCGCTCATGACGTTGTAGAAGATCTTGTCGGTGTCAAAGCAGCGTTTGGCGTCACCCTGGGCGACATTCTTTTTGATGACTTGAATCTTTTCGACAGCCTCAATCACACGATTGGAAAGATCGGAATTCCATGGTACAGCGTGATCGGAAATCACGACATTAATTTCGCCGCTGAAACTGATGAACTGAGCGACGAGACTTATGAGCGTGTTTATGGGCCTGCTTACTTCTCGTTCAACTATGGTTCAATTCACTTTCTGGTGGTTGATGATGTCCATTGGATGAAGGAAGGCGACAAGAAGCTCTACCGGTCCGGTCTTAGCGAAAAGCAACTGGACTTTATAGAGAATGATTTGAAGCGTGTGCCGCAGGATCAGCTCGTCGTCTCCATGATGCACATTCCGCTTGTCAGATCCACGCCATGGATTGAGCCGCGTCGTGAGAGACTTCTGCGCCTGCTGGAATCACGCGAACATTGTATTTCACTTGCGGGACACACTCATCATCATGAACATGTGATGATGACGGAAACTGATGGCTGGAAGGGTCGAAAGCCACATCATCATATGATCAACGTGACTGTTTGTGGTGCGTGGTGGTCAGGGAAACCAGACGAACACGGTATCCCTCACACGATGTGCGCAGATGGAACTCCGAATGGGTACACCGTCATGCACTTTGACGGAACAAAATATCTTCTCGACTATCGTGCCGCTCGGCGCGAAGCGAATGAACAGATTCGCATTACCGCTCCGGAAGTTGTGACAATTGCTGACGCTGCAGCCCACGAAATTCGTGCAAATGTCTTCAATGCGTTTCCTGACGCTGTTGTTGAATGGAGACTCAATGATGGCGAATGGCAACCCATGCAGAAGACTGTGAATGAAACAGATCCAATCTTTCAGGCATTGTTTAATGAAGAACAACCATTGCTGCCCGACAACCTGCTCTGGCGAAAGCTTGCCAAACCGATGGTCTGCCCGCATCTTTGGAAAACGACTTTGACCACGGCGACGGAAAAAGGAACACACCTGATCCAGGTTCGAGCGACAAACTCAAATGGGCAGGTGCTGAACGGCGAACGAATCATGCGAGTGGAATAGGCTCTGCACAACGCTGGCAATTCGATTCAATAATAAGGTTTATGTTGGTATGTCCATTCCCATTGCGAGCATTCACGATGTGCATGCTGCAGAATCCGTCATCCGTCAGCATGTCTCTGCATCACCGTTGATTCGGTCGTATGCTCTTGAGAAAGAACTTGGCTTGGCGGTTGGTCGTCGAGTCTGGTTGAAAGACTACGGCTGGACTCCGTCGGGTTCTTTCAAATTGCTGGGTGGCTTAAACTGGATGGCAAACAATCTTCCACGAATTGGATCGCGTCCCGTGGCCGCGCATTCATCCGGCAATTTTGCATCCGGGATTGCATTCGCCGGGATGCGATACGAAAAACGCGTCATCATCGTCATGCCGGAAACGGCACCGATCGTGAAATTTAATCTGACGCGATCGTTTGGTGCGGAGATTCGAACTTACGATATCACTCAAGATCACATCACCGGCATACGTGAACGTATGATTCGAGAAATCGTTGATGTTGAAGGTGCGATACAGGCATCTCCCTACGACGACCGTTACGTCATTGCTGGCAACGGTGTTGGTGGTCTGGAGGTTGTTACAGAATTAAAAGCTCAAGGTCGGACTGTTTCGCAGTTTCTTTGTCAGGTCAGTGGTGGTGGATTGATGGCTGGTCAGGCGCTGGCCATTGCAGATGGTTTCCCTGATGCTGCGATTATTGGCGTCGAGCCTGAAACAGCGAACGATTTTTGTCAGTCGCTGGCGGCTGGTGAACGCGTGCGACTCGACCGTCCGACAAGCATTTGTGACGGATTGTTGTCCTACGATGTGGGTGAACAGAACTGGCCAATCCTGAAGCAGTACGTCACAGCGGCAGTTGCGGTCCCGGATTCAGAAACACGCAACGCCATGCGATGGATCTACAACCATCACGGTCTGCGGACGGAACCTTCCGGCGTGATCACAGTTGCAGCATTATTGAATGGCCGAGTGCCCGCTGACGGCGCAGGCGACGTTGTTGTCGTTGTGAGTGGCCGTAATGTCGACGACGAACGTTTCCGCGAGTGGATTGCCTGATCGTGCAAATCACAGATCAATCTTCATAAACCACAGGCGGCTGCGGTCTCCCGTAAGTCGAACCTGGTCCATCATCACTCGAATGCTTGGATCGTAGTTGACAGTCTCTCGCTTGCTGCCATTCGTAATCAGGCACGGCTTCTGGATGTCAAAGTCAGGCATATCGGGCGAGATCAGCACGGAGCAACTTGTGCCGGGACATCTCGTCACAGCGAATCCCGTTTTCGTGCGATGAGCGCTCAATTGAGCCGGGCGAAAGCCGTCATCACTGGCGTTGCTGGGCGCATCCAGTTTCGTGAACTGTGATGGTATGGAATTCAATTGAACCCACGACCAGCTTAAGTCGGTGCTCCGTAAAATGTCAGCGAAGATTTTTCCAGGGAACCGGTCGCGGCGATGCACGTCCATCCATCGGAAGATGTCGTCGGCTTCTTCAAAATAACTCTCAGGGCCGCGATTTGGATACTTCACAATCATCGCATCGCAGAACTTACCGGTGTCATCAGCACGCTTCAGGAGTTTGTTGAAGAGTATTCCCGCACGTTCATACCAGCCACCCTGTGCGTCGCCTACCACGACATACCACGGCAGATTCACCGCATTATAAACCGTCCATTGCAAATGCCTGCGGCCAAGTCCACAGATGGAAACAACACCGGCAAACAGATCCGGGTGCGACGATGCCATGTCCATCGCCACTTCACCACCGATGCCATGCCCGGCGACAAAGACGCGATCATCATCGATCTGCAGGCCAAGTTTTAGCTTACGCAGAAAATTCAAAAACCGTGTATGTTCCGCCGCGGACGCTCCGTAATTCGCGCTACCTTCAGAGGATAGTTGAGGCACGACTACAATCACGCCGTTTTGCTCTGCCTGTGACTGCCACCACTTGAGATAATTCTCGGACGTTGAGAACTCACCCGGAAACGCAACCACCAGCGGATACTGACGTGACTCATGGTATTCCGGCGGCACAAATCCCACCGCACCAGCGGAATTTTCGGTCGCGTCGATCTCAAAGCTTCCAATTCCGCCGTCTCTCTCGAACGTCACCGGGATGGGAAGAGGCGATGAAAGATGACGCACCATTGCAGCCGCTCGATTGGCATTCATGCCCTCCAGCTTGATCAAGCGATCCACCAGGCTGCGCCGCGCTTCGGATTCCGTCTCGTCAGTCGCCAAAAAGTCAATCATTAAGAGCCGGGCTTCGAACAGTGCTGTTGCTTCAGTCAGGGTTTGAGTTGAAAACTCAGCCCCCATCAACCAACCTGAAAGTGCCATCGAAAGTTTATTGGCGTCTGGGATGTCCGCCGCGTTGGCAGTCAGTTCATAGGCCGCAAACCGATCGATCGTATCGGCATCGAGTTGCGCGATGATGTTTCGAACAGCCTGCTGCGATTGCGACCTTAGCTGCGCATCCTCAACACCTGCAGCGAGTTTCGGCAAAGCCAGATGAAGCGAGGCAATCCGTCGATCGATGTCTTCGTAATGCTTCATCAGCTGATCAACGCGGACGAGAGTTTCAGGAGTCAGATCTTTCTTTGGATGAATGCGTGCACCATTGGCTGCAAGTTGATGCTGTCCAACCGAACTACGTTGTTCGAAGATCGACGTAAACTGGCGAGCCAGCTCTTCGCGGATTGCTTGTTGAAATTCAATTGTCTGAGTGGTGAATTCCGGGAAGTCCTCTTGCATGGATTGCAGAATGATTCCAGCTTCCAGCGGACGATTTCCTTTCACCAGCATGCGGATCATTTCGAGGCGGCGATAGGCGTTGGTTTGATAGTCCTGCTCACGTCCCAGAATACTCACAAGCTTATCACTGGGGATCGCATCAAACGAAATCGAATAGTTCCAGCGATGTGTCAGAGACCGGACTTCCGCGAACATCTCATTGATCGAAATGATGCCAACACGAATCTTTTCTTCAGTACCGTTCGGTAATGTGACGCTGCCTTCTGCAATGCCTTCGCTGTCGAACGGCCCAATTTGTACGATGCCTGCTGGCAGTGCATCATGTGCTGTGGACTTCTGTGGAATCTTAAAGGTCAGCACTGGCCACTGGGTTTTATCAATCACCGGGAGTTCAGCCTGACGATTGGACGCAAAGACCTGCCTTGCTTGCTGATCGACCATCCGCAATTCAAGTTTCGCGTCTGGCAGATCGGGATACAGAGTTGATTCTTTGGAACACATGCCAGACAGCAGCAGTCCGTTTTTGTATCGAATGGTGCCGGGCTGAGGCGTGCCTTTCTGAGCTGCGATCAATCGAAATTGGCCAGGCACTGCCGGAGGATCCAGGGCCGCGATGGGGCGTGCCAACAGCGCAAACATCAGAAGGATGCTGAACTGTTGGATTTTTTGCACTTCGATCTCCGCTGATGATACAGGTAAACCTGTCGATCTGTTGATTCTTGGGGGGAACAGGCTAGCGCTGGTCCTGACCTGCCTTATGTCTGCTCATGTTTTTGTTGTTGCTGAAGATGCTGTTCAAGAGTTTCCAAAAGTGAATCAACTGTCAGGTCTTGAATACGATGCGGCGGAGCCCAGTTGAACCAGCGATACCCATCGTGTTCCGTGACCTTAATTCTGACCGGGTTTTTGAGCCACGCGAGGTAGACAAGCAGCTTCTTTTCCACGAACCCTTTTCCACCGTAACGTTTCTGATTCACCATGTAACGATTTTCGTAACTGAACGTCGGGTCAATTTCGATATCGTCAGCCGTAATTCCGGTTTCCTCATAAAGTTCGCGCAGCGCACATTGAAGCTCGGTTTCACCTTCATCGACGTGGCCCTTCGGCAGATCCCACCGGCGAGGATGTTTCATCAGCAGGAAAGACTCGATCGGCTTGCCACGCACGATCAGAAATCCACAGGAAAGAGGTTGGATCATTTTTTGCAAACTCCGTGTTGCTTCAGCTGTTTTCGATCACCGCATCGGGCGGTGGAAACTGCGGATGGTAATCAACCTTCGACATTCGTTGCAGCAGATCTTCTGCCGTTGCCACAAAAGGTTGCAGAACTTCGCGACCATTAAGGAACAGGAAATCGCGTAAAGACCAGTGATTGACCGGAAACGCCAGTTCATCCCACGGAATTGCCGTTTGAGTTGCGGGAAATAGCTGGACATCCAGACTCTCGTCTCCGGCATGGAATTCATCACCCACCAGGTCGGCCAGGTAGATTAGATGCACCTGCCCGATCCGCGGCACAGCATAAATCCCCAGCAATGAGCGAATTTCCACAGTAGCCCCGGCCTCTTCGTAGACTTCCCTTTTTGCACCATCTTCGGGCGATTCGCCGCATTCCATGAATCCGGCGGGCACCGTCCAGAAGCCGTATCGAGGTCGAATAGCTCGACGGCAGAACAGAAGATCCGATCCCGACCGTACAACAGCTCCAACGATGATGCGAGGATTCTCGTAGTGAATCCAACCGCAGTCTCCGCACACCAGTCGATCGCGATTATCATCGGGGGGCGTGATCACGGAAAAGTTTTTGAATGGAGCAGTGTCGCGAATGTGATCAGGCATTTTAATCATCCATGTTATTACAATTTGTGTCCGGCGCAAACCAGATTGCGACAATGCCAAATGCGTAGACCAGCGAGGCGCATGTACCCACGGTGGAATAGCTATTTCCAACGGCCGCGAATAACACTCCCGAAATCAGCACACCCGCAGCTGTTGCAAACCGACCAATGTTCATGGCTAATCCGCTGCCAGTTGCACGCACTCGTGTTGGAAACAACTCTGGCAGGTAGAGTGGCAGCCAGCCGAAAAAGAGTGTGGCAAAAAAGCCCTGGGCAAACACGATGTACAGGAACAGGGGTTCAAGCGGTGCGGTCAGCTGAAACATAGCGATCGTTACCGCCAACGTGGTGAGACTAATCAGACAATACGAGAGCCGACGTCCAAGGCGGACGGCCACATGGGCACCAGCAAAACTTCCCAGCGTCGCCCCAAGGGCCCACCATCCCTGAACGATGGCTTTGTATCCGGGATGCGTGCCGCTTGCCACTTTATCCGCCCATGGAATCATCCATTTGCTGGCAGCCCAGGCACCAACCAGCGGAATTGAGGCAAGGACGATGCCGAGCAGTGTGAGTCGCAGTAACGGCGGTCTGAAGAGGTCGCGTATTGGTCGATTGTCTGCTGATTTTTGTCCTGGAGCAATGGCTGCGTCGCGATCGTTGCCAGATGCAGAGTTTTCAGAGACAGACTTTTCAGATAGCAGACGTCGGCGCACGGCCAGCCACTTGGGTGATTCTGGAAGAGCAAAAAGCACCAACAGTCCCAGCACCGTTGGCAACGCCGAAAGGTAGAAGATCCATCTCCACGAATCGGGCGTAACTGGCCACATTCGTGCTAACTGCGACAGCATCAGAATGCCAACATTGATACCGGCGCCCATTATGCCTGCCACAAGCGGTCGCGATGCGTTGGGCCAGCATTCCGACACCAGCACAACGCCGTTCGGCCACATGCCACCTACCCCCAAACCCACAAGGAACCGTAGCAGCAGCATCTGTTCCTGACTGGTCACTAGCGCGCCCAAGCCAGCAAAGACTGAGTACAAAAGAATACTGATTCCCATCGCACGCGTGCGGCCAATGCGATCTCCGAGAATACCCAGGACAATGCCACCCACTGCCGCTCCCAGCATCAAGCTGGCAGTGAATCGCGAGAACCAGTCGCCGGCGAGTGCGTCGCTGAATTCGGAGCCCAGCAGGCTTTGGGAAACGGATCGTGAAGCGACTGGCATAAGGCCAAGCTCGATTCCGTCGAAGACCAAACCCGCAAAGGCAGCGAGCAATACTGCCATGCGTGCACGATAAGAGAGCGAATCGTTCGTCATGATGCCGTTACCCGCTCCTTGTCACTCGCCACTGTGCTTAACATATTCCGCGTATGCAGATGCCATATCAGGTCGCTCCGTTTTGGATGATGAATGCAACAACAAGCCATAGCGAAGGCGAAGAGTCTCACCAGGCTTCACCACCACTTTGCTGGAATCTCCCTTGCCAAAGGACTTTTGTCCGAACGGATTGGCGGTCAAAAATCCGTAATCGCGAGCGTGCATCCAACAGGCTCGAAAGTTCTTCGGATGACACATCAATGTCATCCCAATGTACTGGTCGCCGACGGTGCCGCTGTAGTCGCACCAATCAGCTGATTTACCCCAGATTTCTTTCTCATTGTGGCGGCCTTCCGAATCCTGCATGCTGCCACTCTTCACGACGCTGATAAGTGTACTGACCCGCATACCCAATCCCATCTCCTCCTGATCACCGAAATGGAAGTCGGTATCGCCGGAAAACTGAGAGTCCCAGTGGAGTATGTAGCCAAAAGGCGAGTTGACCAAAGTCAACTTGCAAAGCTCGTGACAGACAAGTGTGCCGTCCGCCCGTTCGTAACGATTACGCACTGAGAAGGTTGCCTCATGGTCATGAGCATGCGGAGCCGCGGCGAATGCTTCATGCACGATCCGATCTTTATTTCGCCAGAAGTCGCAGCCACTGAGATCTCCAAAGGCCATCCAGATGCCGGGATGCATCTCGGCGTGATCTGTTCTGTCCTCTCCTTCCACCGGAGGATGGTTTCTGGTGACTTGCCGACCATTCGGTACATGGACGTGAGCGAAGTACGGACGCGGGATCTTTGTGTCTCGAAAAACATAGGTGGCGACAGGCTGATCGTCGCAGGAAATGACCAATCGATCAGCCCGGTGCTCGATTGCAAAATCGGGCGTGGCAGCTGCGGAGTACTTTGCTTCAGTCGTTACCAGAAGTACATTCGCAACGAACAGTAGTGATGTGAAAAAGTGGGTACGGTGCTTCATGGTTGATCTGGCTCTACGATGAATGCGAATGGAATTACTTGTTAGAGAACGCTGGTTATTGACATTCTTAGAATTCTGCTCACAAGTTTTTGGGAATGGCCCAGTGCCCGCCTTCTCGATAGGTCCGACGGAGCATCAGATTGGCCTCGTCATCTCCTACGATCTGTTCGGCACTTGTATCAATTTTTAAAGACCGCCCCAACCGAACGGCAATGTTCGAAAGGTGAACAAGGGCGACCGAGTCGTGCCCAATGGCAACATCCGCATTGGGCTTGCGTCCGGTGCGGATGGCGTCCAGAAAATCGGCCTGGTGATCTTCAATAAGCTTCAGCGGTTCTTTTGGTTTCGCGTTCTCGATTCGCTCGTTGCGTTCCGAGTAGATCTCCATCTTGCCGCGTTTGCTCAATAACATTCGCCCGCTGGTGCCGTAGAACTCGACTCCGCTATCGCAGTTGAACGGATAATTGTTCGTCCACAGCCGCAGTTCGAAGATCAGCTGACGCCGTTTACCAACTGTTCCGTCGCCCGGCCATTCGAAGGCACAAGTGGCCGTATCCGAGAATTGCTGATCGTCGTCAAACGAATACTTTCCACCCAATGCCATTGCCGTCGTTGGTAGCCCCTCGACTCCAAGGCCCCAGCGGGCATAATCGAGTTCGTGCGTGCCGTCGTTGCCGATGTCCCCTGTGCCAAAATTAAACCACCAGTGCCAGTTGTAGTGGAAACGATTAGTCTGAAATGGCAAAAATTCGGCCGGACCAACCCACATGTCATAATCGACGCCTGCCGGCGCAGCAGTGGGTTTCTGATGGCCAATGTTTCCCCGCTTCTGGATATTCCATGCCTTGGCCATCAGGACTTCGCCGATGATGCCTTCTCGCAGCATCTGTACTGCGTTGGCAACCAGCGGATTCGAGCGACTCTGCGTTCCATGCTGCACGACAACCTTATGACGACGCGCGGCATCGACCAGTAATCGACTCTCGCGGAAATTGTGGCTCTGCGGCTTTTCAACGTACACATGTTTGCCCGCCTCACAAGCCATAATCGCCATCGGCGCGTGCCAATGATCCGGCGTTGCTATAACCACGGCATCGATCGCTTTGTTATCAAGAACGCGCCGGAAATCATCCACAGCTTGCCCGGCATTAATATTCTTTTTCAGCCGCTCCCGTTGCGATTCGTCGGCATCGCAGACATAACCGATCTCAGCAAACTTTGAGAAATCATGAGCCAATCCTGAACCTCGGCCACCACAACCGATCAGCCCCAGCGTGATTTTCTCGTTGGCCGAAGCGGCACCTGCGCTGCGAGTCGGTGATAGGGTTGCGGCACCAACGGTGGCTGCCGTCGTGTATTTGAGGAATGTTCGTCGAGTTGAATCATTCATGCTGAAGCTTTCCGAGTATTGTTGAAGTTGCCTGATTGCTTGTGGAGTTTTACCTTGCGTTGCGAAAGTGTTCGAACGCTTGAATCACAGCGCTGTTGTCGGCGTCACCGAAGCCGGCGGATTCGGCGACTTCCAGAAGTCGCTGATGTGTTTCGGTCAGTGGAAGTTCCTGACCGGATTCAGCCGCCGCGTTGATCATGAGACGTAGGTCCTTCAGATGCTGCGAGAGCCGCGCCTGAGGACGAAAATCCCCTTCGATCATCTTAGTGCCCTTGGTCTCCATAATCCTGGAATACGCCATGCTGCTCATCAGAATTTCGAGAGCTGCTGCGACGTCCAGTCCAAGAGCTTTTGCAAAGACCAGTCCTTCGGCCAATGCCGCACGGTTCAGTCCTAAAACGAGATTGCTGACCAGCTTCATCCTTGCACCGCTGCCACACTCGCCCGCATAGGTCGCTTTGGCTGCACAGTGATCGAACAAATCGCGACACCTCTCGAAAACTTCGCGCCGGCCGCCGACAATTGCGGTGGCTTCTCCACGCCGAGTTTGCTCGCTGGAACCAGAAAACGGCGCATCCAGATAGTGTACGCCTTGAGCCGCCAGACGTGCCCCCAGCATGGCCGTCTGCTGCGGTTCTCCGGTTGTCGTGTCTATCACGATTTGATCGGGCCGAAGACCATCTTTCAGTTGTTCGAGAACGTCATTCACTGTTTCGGTCGTGTATAGACTGACCAGTACTCGGTCGCAAACGGCCAGTGGGTTGTCAGACCATCGAGCTCCGCGCGCTATCAACGAATCTGCTTTCTCCCGAGTCCGATTGTAGACGTAGACCGGATAACCAGCGTCAAGCAACCGCTCGACAAACGCGGTTCCCATGAGACCCAGGCCGATCATTCCGATGCAATTCTTCCCCATCGTACGTCCCACATTGCTGCGAACCATCCGCAACGCTATTGGTGCGAGCATTTCAACCTGATACCAGCCGCAGACCGTCTGCTTGATTGCTGCCGTTTGCTCTGTGTAGCAGACGCATTGTCGATTTGCCATCAAATCACCAAGCGTTTTGTTGTCGAGCCGAAGCGTGGTGGTCGAGTCTTTGAAGATTTTGGAAGCGGCCACGGCCTTGTCTGGTATACAGTCATCGGTCTGGAGGCCGGTCGAGAACTTATTTTGGCTGGTCACCTGTTGCCTCCCTTTGGTGGCCCGGCGACAACCACGCTGCGGCTGACTCTTTCGCGAACTGATTGCGGCACTCTTTTGAAGGTCAGGGACGACCGTTTTGGGCTTCTTGGAAATGAATCACCGGTGGATGGTTGGCAATTCGTCTTTGACGGCGGTTTGCGTGGCTACGTGGAAAGCAGGAATTCGGCTGGATGATCCGTTGAGCGTCTCTGTGACCCTAAGTGGCTGAATCGCAATCAAACTTTCCGCATGTTGGCTCTTCGGTCGAATCCAGTCGGCTTTGCTGTTATCGTTCGCCAACATGAAGCGGCTCGAGGGAGGACCGATTTTCGACGCCGTTTCATAAAATCAACTTGTAGTGCTGAATCTGAAGCAGGAAATTGAATCTCATGGCGAAGTGTTTGGTCACCGGAGGTGCTGGGTTTATCGGCAGTCATCTCACAGAATTGCTCTTAAGTCAAGGGCATACCGTCGTAGTGCTCGACAACATGTCGACGGGCCGCGATTCCAATCTTGAAGCCGTTCGGCACAACAGTCGTCTGGAAATTCGCAATGCGTCGATCACCGATCAAGTTGCATTGAGCGATGCTGTGCACGGCGTGGACATGATTTTTCATCTCGCAGCTGCGGTTGGCGTGAAACTTGTCGCCGACGATCCTGTGCGAACAATCGAAACAAATATCTATCCGACCGACCATCTCTTGCGGCTGGCAGTGCAGGGCAATGTTAAAAAGTTTTTTCTTGCATCGACCAGCGAGGTTTATGGTAAACACCCTGGCGAATCGTGGGTCGAAGATGATGATCTGCATCTCGGCCCCACCAGCCGGCCACGCTGGGCCTATGGTTGTTCCAAAGCAATCGATGAATTTCTGGCTCTCGCCTATCACCGCAAGTACGGTCTGGGAGTTACGGTTGGACGTTTCTTCAACGTGGTTGGTCCACGCCAGGTAGGCAACTACGGGATGGTTGTCCCACGATTTGTTGACGCCGCGCTACGACACGGACCAGTGATCGTGTATGACGATGGATCACAGGTTCGCTGTTTCGCGCATGTGTCCGAGATCACAAAATGCGTCGCAAAGTTAATGGAGACTGAAGCCGCACAGGGTAAGGTCTTCAATATTGGCAGCGATCAACCCGTCTCAATTCTGCAGCTTGCAAAGACCATCATCGAAAAAGTCGATCCGAAAGTTCAGATCGAATTCATGCCGTACAACCAGGCCTACAGTGACGATTTTGAAGACGTCCAGCGGCGAGTGCCGAATGTGGACCGTCTCTTCACTACGATCGGGCATAAGCCTGTGCTGGGATTGGACGCGATTCTGGATGACATCATTGCCTGGAAACGGGCATTGTTGAAATCGTAGGCGGCAGGGCAGTTTTAGTTGACAATTCAATTATGATTCGCGAATTATCTGAGACACTTCGAAACTAGTCATATTCGCGTAAAGCAACTCAACAAGAAGCATCAGTAAACATCAATGAGCAGAACTCACTCGATCGCCGGAATTAGTCTTCATCTTGGAACACCAGACACCAGCGAAGGTGAATGGATTGGCCAGAGAGAAGTTCTTAAACAACTCCTTGCCTGCTGGCTTGTCGTTGACAAACGCGACCTGCCATTGACCCCGCGTCTGGTGGGAACGCCGGGCATCGGCAAGACCACGCTGGCCATTTCTGGCGCGCGTCAGCGAGGCCAGGAGTTGTATATCTATCAGTGCACGGCCGATACTCGTCCGGAAGACTTGCTTGTGACTCCGGTCTTGGCCGAAAGTGGCAAGATTGCATACCACGCGTCGCCGATGGTCACGGCCATGCTGACAGGCGGTATCTGCATTCTGGACGAAGGTAACCGCATGAATGAAAAATCATGGGCGAGCCTTGCTCCGCTGCTGGACCATCGTCGCTATGTAGAGTCCATTGTCGCCGGTATCACGATTTCCGCTCATCCGGACTTTCGTTGTGCAGTCACCATGAACGAAGATGAATCCACATTCGAGATTCCGGATTACATCATGAGTCGTCTGCAGCCAACGCTGACACTCGGACATCCGGCTCGTGAAGATGAACTGGCTATTCTGAAATATCACCTGCCGTTTGCTGATGATCAGATGCTCAACCTGACGGTCGATTTTCTACAGGAATCACATTCACTCAATCTCGATTTTTCGACGCGCGACGGCATCAATATCCTGCGATTTGCGCTCAAACGGATTGCCCAGGATCCGACGCACCCTGTGGCACGCGACGATGCATGGCGTGAGTCGCTGGAAAAATGTCTCGGCGAGGATGCGATCGACTTGAAGACACTGGCTGGTCGCAAAAGTCAGTCGTTGGGGGGAAACATCGTGCCGATGGGACTGGGAGACTTCTTTTTCGCTCCCGATGATCCATTGCATCCGGATGCAGATTTTGATGAGTTCGATGACGACGACGATGATGATGACATCGACGATGACGACGTGGATGGTGATGCGGAAAATGACCGCGGACCATTTTAACGCGGCCTTTTCAAGCCGAATCAGTAGCAAGGAACTCTGTCGCTGTGTGTGAATCGAAAGACAACTCGCCGCGATGACTCTCTCGGAGTACAATCGTTGAATCGCAGACTCTTGTCCTTACTGTACCGAGGACATTAGAATCTAATCAGGTTGCGACCATTTTCAGCAATACTGTGTTGATAACGTTTTCACGGAGGTAGCAGCGATGAAGAACGCTGCGTTGTGTTGTGTGTCGATGTTACTCGGGGCCGGAATTGTTCTGTGGTTTCAGAGTGGTGCGTCTTCACTGTCTTCTGTTTCGGCTCAACCACCGGCATCGTCAGCGACCGGTCGGCAGACGAAACCAGGAATCGCAACGAAGAGCGTTTCTTTCGAAGATTCGACAGATGATTCGTTCCTGGGTGACGCGTTAAGCGACATCGCTGCGCCGCGAGTCTTTGATTCTCAGGGCTTGGCACCGGATGAAGCCGTCTCTGCCTTTGTCTATGAAGCAAATAATCGCAGTGTTGCAAATATTGCGACTCGAATTGGTGCGGCTCGCGGATTGTTTGGTGACAATCCGACGTCTGATTCAGGATCGGGGTTTATACTGGATCGCGCCGGTCACATTTTGACAAACAATCACGTTGTCGAAAGCGCCCAGCGAATTCTTGTCACGTTGTCCGACGGTCAAGAGTACGAGGCTGAGCGCGTTGGAGCGGATCCGATCAACGATATGGCGGTGGTGAAGATCAAAGCACCGCCGGAAGCGTTGGTTCCTGTTCGTTTCGCGGATTCTTCCAACTTAAAAGTGGGCATGAAGGTCTACGCCATCGGGAATCCGTTTGGTCTGGAACGAACGATGACCACTGGCATCATTTCGAGTCTTGATCGAACTCTTCCCGTGACTCAGGCGCGTTCGATTAAGTCCGTCATTCAGATTGATGCTGCGATCAATCCTGGCAACTCTGGTGGACCATTGTTGAATTCCCATGGCGAAGTGATCGGGATCAATACGGCGATTGCCAGCAAGACAGGGCAAAACTCTGGAATTGGCTTCGCTATACCTTCGAATCTACTGGCGCGTGTGGTGCCCGAGTTAATAGAACATGGCCGTTTTATCAGGCCCGAGTTCGGGATCGATGAAGTCGCGCGAACTGAAGCCGGTCTGCGAATTGAAACACTGTCTCCGGACGGTGCCGCATTCAAGGCCGGACTGCGGGGACCGGAGATTCGTCGTACGCGTCGCGGGTTCGTTACGTTCGAATCACGAGACGTTACGACGGCCGATATTATCGTGGGAGTGAATGGCAAAAAGACGCTGAAGGCCGATGAATTCCTTTCGGAAGTCGAAAGCCATCGACCCGGCGACAAAATTACGATTGAAGTTCTTCGTGGCGGCGAAAAGATTTCAGTACCCATTGTGCTGGAATAGGCATGAGACGCCCATGACCGATGTGCATTCTGCAGCCCAGCGATCGTTCAACATGTCGCGCATTGGTTCGCAGGACACAAAGCCGGAACTGATCGTCCGCTCAATCGTGCATCGCATGGGATATCGATTCCGGCTGCATCGCCGTGATCTGCCAGGTAAACCGGATCTGGTGCTGCCGTCTCGGCGAAAAATTATCTTTGTTCACGGCTGTTTCTGGCATTCGCATGTGTGCCGTTACGGTCGAGTGACGCCAGCAACGAATTCGGAATTCTGGAACACAAAACGCTCAGCGAACACGATGCGCGATCGTCGCAATCTTCGAAAACTGCGTGCCGACGATTGGCAGGTGCTTGTTGTCTGGGAATGCTGGACGAAGAGAATCGACGATTTGCTGATTCCAAAGCTGAAGGGATTTCTGGAAAAGTAGGTTCTTTGGCGAGCGGCAGGGCGTCAGCCCTCCGAGTGCGTTGTTTTAATTCCCGATCGAACCGCCAGAGTGAAGGGCTCGGAGGGCTCACGCCCTGCCGCTCGCCTGGATGGTTTTTGCACCGTCGCACAAATGAGATGTAATCAGTGGCACTTACCGATCACCGTCTGCAAGATACCCCGGCATCGCGGTGAGTGTTGTCTTCAGTCGTGCGAGGGCTCGGATGTAGCGGTCGCTGGCGGCTTGCTCGGAAATCCCAAGAACCTGGGCGGCTTCACGATTCGTGAGCTGTTCAAAATGTCGCAAAGCGAGAACTTCGCGGTCGATGTCCTTCATGTCCGTTAAAGCGTCGTTGAGCTTTTGAGACATTTCTTCACGCAGGGCGGCTTCGCTGGGGCTGGTGAGATTATCCAGCAAGTGAAACGACAGGGACGTCGAAGTCGATGACGATGACCAGCCGCGGTCAATTGAAAACTCTGTGCCCGCATTGCGTTTCTGAGTGTTCAAATGCCGTCGATGAATATCCACTAGCGTTTGACTGGCGATCAAACGAAACCAGACAAAGATGGATCGTGAAGCATCAATCAGAAAATGATCAATTCGCTGCACGGCGGACAACCATGCATCCTGGAGCACGTCGTCGGCATCGACACGCCCATGCAATCTGGGGTCCATACGGAATGTAATCATCCGCCACAGACGGTCTCGATGCTGCGAGAATAATTCAGCCAGAGCGTTCTGATCGCCATTGGCAACACGTGCAATCAGTTCTGATTCTGACGAGTTGTTCGACACGATGTCAGTTGTCCGCGATAGGAATCCGACTGATTGAGACTCAATACGGTTTGTAGTCGTATTCCCATCGAATTTGAAGCAATTCAATTCCCAGGTGAGAATCAACGCCGCAACTGAACCTGCTCAAGACCACTCACTTCGATGACGTCTCGCTTCTCCTGTTGAGAGTAACGTGTTCCCTGGACTCCCACTTGTTTGCCAATGTACGAATCCAGACTTACGCTGCCTGTCGTCTTGAGATCCGCCAGAACTTTTCCGGTTGGCGACATCAATACGTAGCCGTCCCCCTGAGATGGATCTTCGACGCGTTGCACGATTCCCGCACCGATGAATCGATTTTGCGGACTGCCGGGTTTGATAACATTCGACTCAGCATTCTCAGTATTCAATCCACCACCAGGGACTTCATTGGTGACTGTAAGTGAGTTGGCGGCATCATCATTTCCCATGGCGATGTTCGACGAGCTACCGGGGTTACTCTGTACGAATTCTTCAAATGCCTGAGCGAGTTGGGGGGGCTGACCTGCTGCGGCCATTATTTCAGGCCCAATGGCGGAGGATAAAGCGGGGGCCAGCGGAGTTGAAAATCCATACGGACTGCGTGCAACCAGTGACGCATCCCGTTGTTCAGTTTGCGATGTGAGTTGACGCAATTCACTGAGCTTTGCCAGCCGACGACGATATCTTTCGATGGCGGGGTAACGCATACCGATCGACCCTGCAAGCGACTTTTGAGTTGCTGTCTGTTGCAGCATCCTGTATTCGGTTTCGATTGCGTCAAGATTCCATGCGGAAGAATCAAGTTGCAGCATTTCGCTGAAGCGACGATCAATGTCTGCAAGCTGTTGACGCTCTGACTGCTTCTGTTGCGCTGCAGTCAACGCAGCGCTGGGGGCAACCACTGGAACATCACTCACGCCGTCGGTGGAAGGCGCAATGCCTGCAATTGACGGAAAGACCTGCACGCCATTTGGCCGAGCCGCATTTCCGGGGACTGCATATGCGTCTGCATTCATTTGCGCACGATGTTCAGCATCGATTGGTATTAAAGCGGAGCCCGGAATCCAGCGACGTTCTCTGGTGGGAGGCTGAATCTGCACCATCGACTGAGATCCACTGCCCGTGACGATTTCTCGCTGTCCCAAAATGACGAGTTTTTCACCTGTCTTCAATCGTCGCTGGAAAACAGAGGCTTCGTCCCCGAATTCACTGCCAACGAATGCGATGACACTTTCTTCCGCAACTTCACCTTCAGAATCGCTGATGCGTTTTATGTAGCGTTCAGGAATCCAGCTGAAGCTGCCCTTTGGAGGATCGATCATGTACCAACCGCCCGGATCATGGCGATGAACGGTGACGACCGTTTCGCGAGGCAGTTTCTGCGTCGGATAGTAGGCGTCGCCCGCGCCGCTGCGGACAAAGACTTCATCCACTGCGACCTTTGCGTCGTAAGGAAATGTCTTAATCTGCGCTGCAGCGAATGGTGCAGAGAGTGCGGTTATCAGAAACGCAACTACGGCGAATGCACGCATGGCGAGTGCCTCCGAATGGGACTGTTTTTTGCAATCAACTGTCACGACAAGTGACAGCCTGGCTGCCGAAAGTGCCAGTTAGAAATCTAACCGGCATAATTTGCTTGTTTTGGTGGGATAGGACTTGCGCGGCAGGAACGATATCTTGTCGGAAAACCTGATACGGTTTCAAATTGCCAGCAAGAATTTGAACGAACAACGATAGGAATTGACGGGGAGAATTGGAGAGGAAAGTCTGTGTTTTACAGTGTATTCCTGCGGCAGGAAGGACTTGAAATGCCAAACTTGCCGCAGTCGGAGCAATCTGAACTGACTCCGTTGCGGAATTGTTAGCCAATCCGCAGATTTGACTCAAGCCTGAATCTCAGGCGGGTAGGGTTTCATTCCATACGGTCAATCACGGTCACACCGTGGCCGGGAAATTCATGCATTCGGGGCAGCAATTCTGCCGCCTCCGAAAGTGAGATCCGATTGCTGATCAATATCTCCGGTCGCAGCGTGCCGGCGGAGATCATGCGGAGCATGCGTCCGTATTCAAACGCCTGCATCCCGTGACTGCCAATAATTTCCAGCTCGCTGCCAATCACGGTCCCCATTGGGATTTGAGGATCTGCATCGGGACCAAGCATCAGGCCGACCTGAACGTGTCGTCCTCGTTTTCGCAGACTCCTGATGGAATTCCAGCACGTTGAACGGCTGCCCAGAGCATCCACAGAAACATGGGCTCCACCGGCCGTGGCTTCTTTGATCGCTGCTACAGGGTCAACTGATGAAGCATTGATGATGATTGAAGCACCGCATCGTTTCGCCAGATCAAGGCGATCATTCCGAATGTCCACAGCGATCACCTGTGCGCCCAGAGCCGCAGCGATCATGACTGCGGACAATCCGACACCTCCGCAACCATGGATGGCAACCCAATCCCCTGGCTGTGTTCGGGCTTGAACAGCCACTGCTCGAAACGATGTCGCAAATCGACAGCCGAGACTAGCCGCAGTCACAAAATCGATCCCATCGGGCAATGCCACAAGATTTACGTCCGCGTGTCGGATTGCGACGAACTCGGCAAATGCACCCCATTGCGTGAAACCGGGTTGCGTATAGCGATCGCAGATTTGCTGGTTCCCACAGATGCATTGTTCGCAGGTTCCGCAACCACAACAGAAAGGAACTGTGACTCTTTGCCCTGCGGACCAATGTCGCACGTCACGTCCGATTGTGACAACTTCGCCAGCCAGTTCGTGGCCGGGAACGTGGGGTAGATGCACGTCAGAATCGTGCCCCATCCAACCGTGCCAGTCGCTGCGACACAGGCCGCACGCTCGAACCGCGATGATTGCTGCGTCCGGTGAGGGAATCGGATCAGGAACATTCTGGATGCGCAGCGGTGCTTGAAATTGTTCAAAAACAGCGGCCTTCATGGCAGTGACTCATCCATACAGCAGTTAGTTTACGGAAGTTGTATCGTCAGGTTCCGGGGCAAAGCCAGCGTCAGAACTGGCTGATATCGTTCCAGCGATCACGAATCCACAATTGCAACGGCAACAGAATGAACAGCCATGTCCAGAACAGATTAACAAACGTGCTGATCAGCAACGTCATTTCAATGTGCTGACTGCGAGCCAGCGCATTTGTGGCAGCAGTTAAGCCGAGAATTGGTGCAGCCAGACAAAAGAATGCCGGTGCAGAAATCAGAATCGTCAGTGGCAGCGCGGCCCAGCGTGTGTAAAGAGACAGAATCACGGCAACGTGACTGCTGAAGGCGAGCACGATCAGAACGCTGATGACCATGGTCATCGAGCATTCGCGAGCTACGCTTTCATAGCCGCATAGAGTGACAACGCCCAGCCAAAACACAGACGGAATTAAGGCGATCAGGCAGCCGCCAGCTTTTTCCAGCAGAACGCGGGACGCTGACAAAGGAATCGCAGCCAGCGTCGATTGTGTAGACTGACGGATTTCGTAGAACAAACACCCTGAGGAGTACACTAAAACCTCGAGTGCCACAAAGCATGCCGCTGTCTGAAACGCAATCCAGGCATAGTCGCGACGCAGAGTGAAATAGTCGAAATAACCATCGCTTCGTTGCAGCCAGATGAATCCGGCGAAGACAATTCCGCCGCCGATTAACTTTGTGAGGAAGAAGCTGCGGCCACCAGTGAAGAAAATGAACTCCTTCCACATGATCCCCGCCATCCAACTGCGGCCAACTGACCAGCGTCGAATCGATGCATTTTCAGAAGGACCTGCAACATCCGCCGGCGCGGACCAGAAATCCAGAGTCAGCGTACTTACCACGAACAGCAGTGCCGCAATCGCCATGCTGATCCAGAATTGTTGTCCAAAAAAAACAACGGAGTTATCAGTTTGCAGCAATGCATTCAGTCGAGTGAGAATGCTGAATCTCGCGATGGTCTCAGGAATGGCGGACAGAAGACCTGACCCAGCCGGCGATAACGCTCCGGCAGGCAGTGCTCCCAGGAGACTCGTGACGATGTTCGGCAAGAAAAACAACGCCGCGAGCACAGACCCCGCCATCCCTGCCGCTCGGCCCGAGGTTGTACACCGTACGCTGCAAAACAAAGCCAGATTCGCTACCAGAGCCATCCACGCTGCAAGTGCGATATACGAAGCAATGATCTGCTGCCATAAAACGCCGCCCAGTGTGATGGCCAGAAAGGTAAATGGCATTTGAATCACTAACAGCATCAATGAACTGACAAGCCGTGAGGTTGATTTGCCAAGAGTGATCGACAGCGCGGTCATGCCGGCAAGACGCAACAAGGCGAATGAGCCAGCGTCCTTCTCCTCTGTCACTGCCGTTACAAAGTAACTAACACCACACACGGTAATCAGCAGCACATTCAGAAAACAAATGGATTCGAAATACCGAAGACCCGTGCGACTGGTGCCAAATGCGTCCGTGAAGGCTACGGAGATAAAGAAGAACATCAAGAACGAAAACGCAGCTCGAATGACATGCGGATAAATGGATTTCGAATCCATCTTCAGCGACCAATTGAACAGCATCAATGTCCCGGAAATCACGTTCGAACTCCGCGAGTTGTCAGATCCATAAACGCCTGATTCAAGTGACGTCGCTGCTGGCTGAACGATGCGATTGGCAAGTCCAGCGTCAACAGCGATTTCAGAAAATCGTTTGCAGACAACGACGGCGTCAACTGAATATTGAAATCACGCCCAGTCGCAAATTCCGGCTCCTTGACGTCATCAACTCCCGGCAGTTCACGAATGCGAGTCATTACATTGTCGAAGACGCCTGAAAGTCGCAGGTTGTAAGTCGGCAATTCTTCCGGGGATTCCAGAAGCACATCCATCGGACCGCTGAACTTCACCTGGCCCCGGTCAATAATCGTCACACTGTCACAAAGCTCTGCCAGTTCACTGAGAATATGCGAACTTATAAACACCGTTTTACCCATGCGACGCAGTTCACGCAGGATTTCCATGAGTTCAATGCGTGCTCTGGGATCCAGTCCGCTGGCGGGTTCATCCAGCAATAGCAGATCCGGATCATGCACAAGTACGCGAGCCAGGCTGACTCGCTGTTGCATACCGCGTGAAAGACCACTGATTAAGTCGTTTCTGCGTCCGTCCATATCTGTCAGAGTCAGTACGTCGTGGATCACCTGATCCCGCTGTGCAAGACGCAACCCATAGGCTGCCGCAAAGAAATCAAGGTATTCATACACTGTCATTTGACGATACATGCTGAAATGATCGGGCATGAAGCCAATACGTTTTCGAACAGAAATAGAATCTGTTCGCACACTGTTTCCAAAGACCTGAATCTCCCCCCAGCTTGGCTTGAGCAACGTGCAGATTGCTTTCAGCGTCGTTGTCTTGCCAGCACCGTTTGGCCCGACGAATCCATGCAAAGTCTGCGGCATGACGCAGAATGTCACCTGACTCAACGCCTGATGACCTTTGAAGGAATGCGAAAGGTTCGATACGGAGATTGCCGGGACAATTTGGTTTGTGATACCGGACATAAATCATTCACCTCTTAATCATAATCTTAAACATAATCTTGATCTTACTCTTAGTCAAAATCGGTTTCCTCGATCACTCTCCAACTCTGCTATTCAGTTGCTTCCCGCTCCGGCACCACATCAACATTCAGTGCACTCGGATTCAACAGCATATCTCGAACATACAAGACACGCCCTGAACGACGCACGTCGCCTTTAAATTCAAGGTGTTGATTGTCCAGCATCGGTGCATACACGAGTAAGCGAATGCGATCCTCGGGCAGGCGAAATCTTTGCACGTTTTCAGCAAAATCATCCGCAAGACTACGCCGCACAAGTTCTGGGAGAATCTTCTTGAAACACGCCTCTACTGGATCAGCATCTTCGTCTTCAGTCGTACCCACGAACATCGGCCACGGACCTCCCATTGAGTTGTCCAAAGATTGCTGACAATAAGAATGCAACGCCTCACGGCCGCCACTCAGGCTAATCAGGCGCTTTCCAAAATCAACATTCGTGCGATACAGGTTTCGCCCGTGAATCACCATACACTTGACTTCCGGTGCGTTGGGAAACTTATCGCCGAAAACAATCATCAGTGAGCTCAGTTCGTCACGCTGCTGACTTAGACTCGTCACGGCAAGTTGCCAGTTATCGGTTTCTATTCTGCGGCGAGACCGAATCGACTGGCTGCTGTATGGCGGAATTCGAGAGACGAAACTTGCCATATTTCCAGAAGTAATGCTGGCGTCGATACTCTCTTCACTTGATCCCGAGGCCATCAGTGTCTGGTGATCCTTGTCGTTGACGGAGTATGTATTACCGCCTGTTACGAACAGTGTGGTCATCTGCATCGCACTGAAATGAGTGTCATCTTCGGCACGAGCGATCGCGACAGAATGCAACGACGTCGCTTCGCCATAACCTCGACGACCGATCAGTAGAAACATCAGACTAAAGATGCATGCTAATCCCGCAATGGTTCCGTAGGTCACAAGAAAATGGAGCGTGCGCTGTTTGGACAGAATCCAGCAGCCCGGAAAGATCAGACCGACGTAGCACAACGACAGAAAAAAGATCAGCACCCACATGTGTTTGGGTTGAGTTAACTGCCGCAGCTCAGCAAACACTTCGTCATCTTCAGCCACACTTTGCGCATAACCGTAGGAGCCGTTCTGTTTTTCGAACTGCGTAAATTCTTCCTGTTCAGAAGCGGAATGCGACGGCGGCTGAACCGCCTTAGCAACCACGTCTTTAGTGAGATCAGCTCTCTGAAAATCATGCCGCGTCACACTTCCGTGGCCGACGTAGAATTCGTCGAATGGTTCATTCAAAGCTGCCATTGGCCCGGAAAATCGCAGTGTTTGGTTATTCTGGTCCCGCATGAGATGCAATTGGCCGCCAGATTTTAGCCAGGATACCATCGCTTCCTGACGCGGCGTTTCCCAGTCCGGCACATGGTCAAGGAACACGGCATGCAAACCATGAGTTGCGGTCGAATAGGGCGGAAAAATTTCCTCCGGCATATGTTTTACGGTGCCGGGGATTTTATTCGAGATCCCCGTTCGGTCGAGAACAACAGCAATCAGGGCCGAACTGTCTTTTTTCATATTCAAGGCATCTGACTGCAGCAGCGTCTCTGGTTGAGGGAGCGGATCAAATTGAATCGTACCCGCGTCTGTATGGAGCCCAAACTTCCAGCTGGTTGTTCGACCAGCGATGAAAGGATAGAACTGCACCCAGCGCCGCGAGTGTGGTCCAAGGAAAACACGCTGGCTTAATGTCCCGCCCGTTTCTCTCAACATTCCAGCAACAGACTGCAAAGTGGCCAATGCTTCAATCGGTTCATCACTCAAATTGTCAATCTCGATCGATAACGGCATAAACTGGCCGCTCACAACGCGTCCGTCAAAGCCCCACACACGTTGAACAATTTGTACTGATTGCTGAACCTGAGCGATACCTATGGATGGCACGCTGATCACAAATAGCAGAGCACAAGAAAACAGCAGTTTATTTTTGGCAAGTTGTGTAACGGAAATCAACGAGTGCATCGCCTTTCGAAGCATTTTCAGACATCGAACTTTCATGCAATCGCCTCCGATCCCATTGCTGGAACTGACGGCGACCATTGAGATTGGTGTTCCGGATTGCGAGGCTTCTCATCAGCACGTCCGAGCAATCTCGGGGCAAGTCCAAGTGTGACAGCCTTAATTCCCCACAGCAGCACTAATTGCCAGACGAATACAAACGCGGAAACAATCAACGCAGTATCCAATGATCTGGAAGGAGAATAATACAAGGCTCTCCTGTCGACATAAGGATTGCCGACACAAACGAGGATCGCCTCGTTCGCCTGGATTCCTCCATCGAGGCGCATCATACAGCATATTGCGGCAGCGACAGAATTGATTCGTTGTTGCTGGGGCGACTCTTCATTTCGGTTGCCAGACCAGACGTCAGCGCCAGTAATTTGATATCCTGCACTGCTGATCATCTCAAACACGAATCCTCCCGGTTGACATGCAAACGTCGAAACCAGTACCCAGCCAGCAATCAGACAGATCGCCGTCATGGCGGATCTGGATTGTGACTGCGAGCGAAGCCCCAGCAATACAGAAAGCCACGACAGAATCTGCATCGACAGAAACGTCGTCAGCACGACACTGACCGAATACCACAGAACACAGAAGATCAGTCTGAACGATGCGTTTGTCACCATTGATCGCAAATCGACATTCAACAACAGCAACGTAAGATGAACGCTTAGTACCGGGATCGCCAGGATTACCATCAGGCGTTGCATTCCGGCGATTTTCTGGGTCAGAATCTCTTTTGCCGAGAGCGGCGTAGACAGCAGTGCTTCGAGGGTTTCTCGTACTCTCTCTGCCGAAATAACTGTGGCGCCTTTCATTGCCAGTATCATAGCTGCAACCACCCACACAAGCTGCAGCAGAGCTCGAAGACCGGAAAAATCCGTGCGTTCCGTCAATGTCGCGGCACCCACGCAAATAAACAATGTCGGGCCTTCCACGACGACCAGGATGCGAAACAGGTAGCGGGCTTTTCCGAGCGATTTCTTTGATCGTTCGCGCCATGCGACAGGATCAAACACTGGCAGACTGTTGTAGTCCTTCATCAATACGACACCACCGGTCGTGCGATCATTGAGCCGCGTGAAGAAACCATCAACAATCTTGAACAACTTCAGCAGCACCGATGAAGACGAAATGAACGCGCGACGTATCAGGAATACGCGAGCCAGCAATACGAACATTGCGGCTGCAACCAGTGAAGGAACCGTGGCCGCACCAATGAACATCAGCTGGCCAGTTGTCTGCAGCAAACCTCCGGAATCTGGCAGCAGATAAAAACTGCTTCCGTTGCCGCCAATGTTTCCTCGAAACAGCTCCAGCCAAAGAAAAAACGGTGTCAATCGAACGGTCTCCGTTTCTGCCATAAACATGACACTGAAGACCGTCAAGAGTGCCGCCAGCATATAAGAACAGATAAACGAAGACACCGTCGTCGCGAACCATGAACTGCACAATAATCCGATACTGGCGTACAGCAGGCATTCGCAAAACAGCAACCACATCGTACCGAGAAGTAATGTTGTCTCTACACCGCCCAATGAATAGACGAAGGCCAGCACAGGAAACGTCAGCAGCAGAAAAGTAAACATCGGCACGAGACGGCTGCCGAGTTTTTCCAGCACGATGGTCATCGGCGTTAGTCGCGTGACGAACAACGTTCCAATTGTGTTTCGTTCTTTTTCAATCGTGATAGAACCGCAAATCAACGCAGGCATCAGCAGCTGAACTGAAATAAACAGAATCGGCACCATTTCCGTAAAGATCGTACCACCTGCACCAAACATACGGTTGGGATTTCCGCTGCCATAGCCGTAGCCATAACCATAGGCCCCGGAATTGATTGACGACACAATCATGGTGTAATAAATCAGCACGATCGACAAAACGACGATCGCACCAAGAAACCGGATGACGTACGTTCGCCTGCGACTTGACAGCTCCGTCAGCTCGCGACGCAGTAAAGGAAGTTCGGGAATGAAACTGAAGATATTCACACCGTCTTCCCTTCCGTCAGCTTCATGAATGCCGTTTCCATATCCATCGCTTCTGGCTGGAACATCGTGAGTCTCGCTTTTTCCTCAACCAGTGCCTGATGCAGATCTGCCACCGACATTTGATCTTCGTGCAACTTCACGACCCAGCGGTCGATCTGAGTTTCGATCGAACCGACACCCGGAATCTTCTGTAAGCGTTCCAGTAAATCGGCCGCCGGATTTTCGACTCGCACGTGTATCACTCGCATCAACTGCAGTTTTTGGTAGATCTCATTTAAGGAACCTTGAGCCACCATTTGCCCAAGTTCAATGATTCCGATCCGCGTACATAACTGGCTGAGTTCCTGCAGGATGTGACTGCTGATAATGATCGTTTTCCCCATGTCGCGCAGAGCCTTCAGCAGTTCACGCATTTCGATTCGGGCTCGCGGGTCGAGTCCACTCGACGGTTCATCCAGCAGCAGCACTTTGGGATCATGCAATAGTACGCGAGCCAAAGCCAGACGCTGCTTCATGCCGCGTGAAAGACCGTCCACTGGCGAATCCGCTTTGTGAGTCATGTCGGTCAACGCCAGGACATCGTCGATTGTTCCCTTGCGTTTTGACATCGGCAATTTGTACGCCGCCGCGAAGAAATGTAGATATTCGAGCGCCGTCAGGTCTTCGTAGACTCCGAAGAAGTCCGGCACAAATCCCATCACATCACGCACCTGCTGCGGTTGACTCAGCACATCCAGACCGCACACGAGCGCCATGCCGCGAAACTTCGGCTGCAACGTCGCAAGGACACGAAACGTAGACGACTTGCCCGCTCCGTTCGGCCCGATAAAGCCAAACACCTCACCATGAGGAATATCCAGCGAGATTCCCTTCACGGCCTCGAACTTGCCGTAGTTGACGCGCAGATCTCGTATGCAAATTGCCAGTGGTTTCGGCTTGGTCGGCATTACTGGAATTGTTTGTTCAGCCATCGACATTTGAGATTTTCCCGTGATTTACGTCGCATCTATGTATTCAACTACTTCACCACATACAACTTCCTGAACACCTGGAAGTTCTCACCATGTTGCTCCGCAATTACCAACGCCCATTGCGACGGATCAGTGCTGTCAAGGAACGCGAGATCCTCCAGTGAACCCGCACCTTCCGGTGACACCTGACTCACCACCGCGAAGAAGTTTTCATTGTTCGTTTTCACAATGGGAATCGAGCTGAGCATCGCAGTCGCTGCTCCAGCTTGATCGTGATAGTAAATCTGCTGATGCGGAAATCCCTGGCCAGAGGGACGCTGGGGCTGTTGGTAAGAAGTCTGCCCGACGAGATTCACGATGTTTCCGGCATGGTAAATCGTCGCTGTGCACTGAGTCGGTGTGGTCGATCTTTTTTGTAATTCTTTCGCATATTGATTTACTATTTCGCGGAGCTTTACATTTCCCTCTGGTGTTGTGACCAGCGTTGCGTCATCCCAATTAATTGGCGGAACCTCTGATTCCTGGGGCTCCAGCGACAACGTCCGCAGAGAGACCGGAGACCATTGTTGCACGCGATGTCTGACACTGAAGTTCTGCGGAAAATGGCCGCTGTAACTCAGCGGTGAATCCTGAGCCTGCCGCGGGCGGTCGTATTGGTTGTAAT
>JANOZG010000149.1:0-2592 GCA_031429275.1 Planctomycetota bacterium | reverse complement strand
GTAGCGATATTTACAGTTGCCTTCGATACTTCCACGGCAACAACTGTGGCAAATGCTGGTCCACGAGATCCTGCGCAAGCTGCCGCCCCTCCGCGATTTCGGCTGCCCGACGACCGCCCAAAACTCGACGCCAAAGAACTGCTTTCTCATGGCCTGCGGATCGTGGAATCGAGGCATTTGATCCTGGTGACTGATCTGCCGCAGGAATCCATTGCGAATCTTCCACAACTCGCCGATGCGCTGTTTGCGAATCTTGAATCGCGGCTTGGAAAGCTAGCACCAAATGTTGCAGGTACGGAATTCCAGGTCACCGGATTCCTGATGGATGCCGTCGATCGTTTCCAACAAGCTGGCGTGCTGCCTCCCGAAGGATTCACGATTCGACATGGTCGCCATCTGGGTTATCAATTCTGGATCAACAATCAGACTGCGGACTATTACCGACGTCACTTATTGCTGCATGAATTTGTACACTGTTTCATGATGTGCGAACACGGCATGAACAATATTCCGCCGCTGTGGTATACAGAAGGCATAGCGGAATATTTCGCAACTCACCGTCTGCATACGGACGTCACAAAGAGCGAATTTGCGATCCTCCCGACATCCCGCGACGGATTCGAAGGCTGGCATCGTGTCGCGGAAGTTCGTAGGCACTTCAATCAGCAACCGTCGACCACTGGCGAACCTGCCGGCATCATTCCTCTGCAGAATGTCATGCATCCTCCTGACACTACGTTTGTGGAAGATTCGCAGTACGCAAACGCCTGGGCGCTCTTCTGGCTCATCAATCATCATCCTGACTTACAGGCGGAATTTAAATCGCTGGCAACCTGCCGCACGCAAGGTCAATTCAATGACGCGCTGGCGAAAATCCCGGAACATACGCAGCAGCAGATGAATCAGATCTGGCCTTTGTATATTGACGGGCTTGCAGAGGCCGACGCCTCGACTGTGCGATTTCCTGCTCTCAACGCGACACCATCACAACAGGCGCAGATTACGAACACACTACCGTTCAAATTGATGCTGGACGCAGGGCAGCAGTGGGTTTCTACGGGGATCCAACTGACCGCCGGTCAGCGGATAATCATCGAATGCCAGGGGCGATACGTCGTCAGGGAAACGACAAAGCCATGGATCTCCGAACCGGATGGCATCACAATTGACTATGTCCGTGGTCGACCGATCGGGGAAGTCATTGGAGCCATCGTCTCGACCGACGGCGCGAAAACAACTCGACACATTCCAATCGGCACCTCTAAGACTTTGGTGTCACCAATCGACGGAATTCTTTGGCTGCAGATCAATGACGAGTGGTCAGGTCGAGCGGACAACGACGGAAAAGTCGAAGTTCATATTTCGCTCACGAGTCATTGATCACCAGAGCAGGAATACGCAGATTCATCAGACCCAAGCGTGCTTCTGATGGATTCCACTTCTGGCAAGATTGGCTATAACTCAATCGTGACTGACATTGTTATCCCCCAATCACAGGAGACTATCTCATGAGAAGCCACAGTGCTTTGTGCCCACTGCCGTTCTTCGTTGCGATCATTGCGATCAGTGCGACTCTTGGCCGAACGTGCGATGCCGCTCCTGTCGATGAACCTGCGCAGGGGACTTCAAAGGTTGTCGCGATGGGTAAGGATGTGACTTTAGAAGTCATTTACCTTCGTCCGGGTGAGTTCAAAATGGGGAGCACTGCCGCTGAACGTGCATGGGCGACAGGCATCGAAGGTGGCGCAACGCCGGGAACTGAACGTGAGTCTTACGAAGGTGAGGCACCACGACTAATGCGAATCAAAGACGGCTTCTGGATGGGGCGGACGGAGGTCAGTGTTGGGCAGTTTCGGCGATTCGCTGATGAATCGGGCTACGTAACTGATGCAGAGAAACCAGGTGGGCATACTCAAGTGTTTGATCCGGCATGGGATGGATACAACTTGCGAGGAACCATCACGCATCCATGGAAGCCGATGGAAGGGAAAAGCTGGCGTGATCCGAATTTTGAATTTCCGATGCAGGAAAATTTTCCAGTTGTCTGTGTCAGCTGGAATGATGGCCGAGCTTTTTGCGCATGGCTGACAAAAACGGAACGTGATGCCGGTCGATTGCCGGAAGGGCTTGAATATCGCCTGCCGACGGAAGCGGAATGGGAGTATGCATGTCGCGGGGGCCTCGAAAGCAAGGCGTTTGGGTGGGGTGATGATCTAAAAGACGGTCAGGGCAGACTTAATATTTCCGCTGTCGATTTTCTGCCTGGCCGCACGACAATCTGGCCGCTTGCAAACGCACCGTGGAGTGACGGTTATTCGTTCGTTTCGCCCGTGGATCATTACGGCGAAAAGGGTCGGAATGGATTCGGCATGGCCGATATGTGTGGCGGCGTTTGGGAAGTTGTTCTGGATCATTTTGATCCAAAAGGCGGCCATGAAGAACTTTACGTAGTGGACACAAACCCTCGCCCGGTTTGTCGAGGCGGCAATTACTTCGATGTTCCCGGCAATGCCCGCTGCGCAGTGCGACTTGGACTTCAGGGACCAGCTTACTCCGATTCGCGTGATGGCTTTCGTATTTGCCTTGGAAAGC
>JANOZG010000148.1:0-5483 GCA_031429275.1 Planctomycetota bacterium | reverse complement strand
CGCGAGACATCCCGGCGCGTTGAATGCCCCGCCAGACGGGCTGATCGGCGAACAACCTCAAAGCCCAGTCGAGTTGCTCCCACAGCCGATCTGAATGGTGATCGTAAAAAACGAAACCGGTGGCGGTCCCAGCGCTCAGGGAGCCCCTTCCACCCGCGGCCCCCCCGACGGGATTTCAACCTCAATCGATAAACAGGAATTCATTGCTGTTGAACAAAACTCGACACATCGCTGCAAGACCGTGCTTCTCTGCGAACGCCAAAAACGTCGGCCGATCGTCATCGTCGGGTGGTCGCAACAGGATTCGGTAAAATGCCTCTGCCACCTGTGCGTCCAGCGTCGTCTGCTGTGCGCTGATGCTGTCCGCCAGCACCTGGCAATGATGCAGCACGAAGTCGTTGTTATAGAACGTCAACGCCTGCAGGGACGAAACGGAATCCCCGCGCTGAGGCGCGACCTGGCCCATGTCCGGAAAATCCAGTGACTCCATAAACGGATCCGTGATGCCACGCCATACAACTCGATAAATACTGCGTCTGCCGGCGGCTGCAGAGTTCCAGTCGAAAGCGTCGTAATGCAGTTTTGGCGTCAGTTGAGAACCGGTTGACATCGTGAACTGCTGAATGCCCGGACCTTCCATGGTCAGATCCAATCGCCCGGAAATCTGCAGCACGGCATCGCGAAAAGACTCCGCATCCAGCCGTTGACGATTCCATCGCCACAGCAACCGATTATCCACATCGACGGACTGTGGTGAAGGGAAATCACCTGCCGGCAATGCCACTGCATTCGCCTGTCGTTGATAGGTTTTCGACAGCACGATCAGCCGATGAAGCTGTTTCAATGAACCGTGTGCGTCATCACGAAACCAGACGGCCAGCCAATCGAGCAATTCCGGATGCGAAGGCGCGCCGCCCATGCGACCAAAATCGTTCGGCGTATCGCAGAGGCCACGTCCAAAATGATGCGACCAGATGCGATTGACAATACTTCGCCATGTCAGTGGATTGTCGCGGGCCGCCAACCAGTCGGCCAACGCCGCGCGTCTCGCTGCTTCGTCATTTGCATCCGTTAGCGTAAACCGACTGGGCAGTGAACTTATGGCTGACAACGCTCCAGGCACTGCGACTTCGCCGGGCTTTTCGATATCTCCTCGATGCAGCACGTTGACCGTCTTTGGAGTCTGCGGACGATCCAGTTTCTTTCCGTGCGAGTGGCTCGTAGAAATCGCATAAACCTCAGATAATGCGGGCAGTTGTTTGAGCTGCTGCTCGGCGTAGGGCCGCAAAGCATACGCAGCGATGGCAACTCGCTGTTCGTCGGACCGTTGATCGGGGGGAAGTTCAAGCGCCAATCGGACCAAGTCTGGCGGAACGGCTGCCGTCGCAGATGCAGAATCAGTCGCCGAGAGCTTCCAACGTCCTATGACATGCCCGGTGCCATGCAATTGTTCTATTACAATGGCAAGCGAAGTTCCAGGCTCCAATTGAAGAGGTGTTTCCAGTTCAAACACTGCCGAATGCGATTGCCCCACGGCAGGATGAATTCCCCAGGCCGTCGCGGCATTCCCGTCAATCGCATGAGAACTCGTCCAGCCGACCTGATCCAAGTCTGCAGCGGCTGTGCGAAACTTCAGACGCGTCGCTTCGGCCGTCACAGCATCAAAAACAGATGCTTCAAATTCCGTCAGATGCAGGTTGCCGTTATCCTGCCGCCCCGGCCCGCGCATCGGCAGACTGTCATCCGTGAGCACTTCCAGTCGGAGAGCCGTGAGTTTCCGTAACGCAATCGGCGCGGTGATGGTGTAAGTTTCGACGTCCGGACGGACATCAGACGCCAGCAGCGAACTATCATCCAGACGCTTCAAAGTCGCACCGCCAGAAGACACAAAGGTGGCCGGCGAAAGTGTTTCCCAGGTCGTTGGTTCGCTGGCAAATCGTCGTTCCCATTCAGAGACGACGTCTGTGAACTCTGGAGCCAGCAGGATGGTTCGGTCGTTTGTTTCTGAGGCAGTCAGCAACGACTTCCAGCGACGCCGTTGGCTCGCTACCGCCGGGTCGCTGTCGAATTCCACGTCGCCTTTTCCAGTGCCTGCGAAGACAGCCTGCAATGAGTAATAATCAACCTGCGTGATCGGGTCGAACTTATGATTGTGGCAGCGAGCACAGTTCGCGGTGGTGCTGGTGAACGCTGCCATTGTTTGTCCAACCATGTCGTCGCGGTCAAGATAATCGAAGGTGACAGGTGCGGTGCTGGCACGGCTCAATTCCAGTGGTCCAGCAGCGACAAACCCCAGTGCCGCAGTCAGACGAGGGTCTTCCGGATAGAAGCGATCCGCGGCCAGTTGCTCACGAATAAAACGATCCCACGGTGTATCTTTGTTGAAACTTGCGATCACATATTCGCGGTAGCGCCATGCATTCGGGCGAAACACATCATGTTCGCAGCCATGCGAATCGGCAAAGTGAACAGTATCCAGCCAATGCCGGGCCCAGCGCTCGGCGTAACGTTCAGACGCCAGGAGCCGATCAACCAGCTTTTCGTAAGCATTCGGATCGGAATCAGTCACAAATGCCGACACCGCTTCCGGTTCCGGCGGCAGTCCGTGCAGATCAAAATACACTCGCCGAATTAAGGTCCGCCTGTCGGCCTGCGGAACGGGAGTTAACTTTTGCTTTCGAAGGTGCTCAAGTACGAAGCCGTCGATCGGATTGAGTTCGACATCATCAGTGTGCAATGCGCCAAGTTTTTCGTATCCATCACTTTCAATTGTCGACGGCGGAGCAGCTTCGTTCTGCAATCGAGGCACACTCGGACTATTCAGCGGACGCAACGACCACCATTCGAGCGGGTCGCCATGAGATTCGGTCTTAGGAATCGTCTTTCTGGGATCAGATGCGCCTTGCCGCACCCACTCGACGAACAGTTCAATATCTGCAGCAGTCAGTTTTTCATCCGGCGGCATTTGAAGATTCGTTTCATCGCGGCGAATCGCTTTGATGAGGAGACTGTGTTCCGGTTTGCCGGGCACGATTGCCGGACCACGACCACCGCCTTTTGCCCAGCCGTTCTGAGAATCCAGAGTCAGACCCCCCGCCATTTCCTCCGCTGCATGCGAATGACACTCAAGGCAATGAGCCTTTAGTAGCGGCTCAATCTTGTCGTAGAAGAATCGCTCACCATCAACGTCGTTCTCAGGCGTCTGAGCGTTCGCGGAGGACAACGTGACCATCGCCGCTGCTAGTACCAGCAGGATGTGAAAGCGGTACGCAATATTGTTCTGGCGATCGTTCACTATCGACCAGTGCATTGAAATGAGGTGGGAAAACAAACGGGAGGGAGTTGATGCAGAATACAGATCGCAACCAGTCATGACTATTGAAATGCATAATTACATAAAAAAGCCACGCTCCTAAAAGCGTGGCTTAGTCGTTTTTTTGCAGACCATGGCGGATTTCGAGATCCGGAATCCGGCAGGTTCTGGCAAATCTCGCTGTCTGTTGTCTATGCGGCAACCTCGGTGAGAGCAGCTGGAAGTTCAGCGTGAGCATTCTCTTGATGTTCCAAGGGAGCATCGCCATCGTCAGCGCGGCGACCTTTTGGAATTCGATCTTTGACATCGTATGCCTGGCCAACTGCCCGCAACATTCGAATTGACCACCATGTTATATCAACTTCCCACCACTTATGCCCCGCAGGAGCTACTGCCGGATGAGCGTGGTGGTTGTTGTGCCAGCCTTCACCGTAAGCAAGGATTGCAACCCACCAAAGATTACGTGAATGGTCTCGCGTATCGTAGTTGCGATATCCCCAAAGATGCGTGGCGGAATTCACAAACCACGTACTGTGGTAAGCGGCAACCATTCGCACACACATTCCCCAAACCAAAAGTGAAACACCCATTTGCCAGCCGCCTAACATATAACCAGCCGCCAGCATCACTAATCCGCCGCCCCAAAGCCAAAGCGCGAATGTCTTCTCAAAGAATTGCATTATCGGGCGATCAACTAATTCAGGCACGTATCGACGAAACAATACCTGTGTTGATTCGGTCGAACGTTTCGGAAACAGCCATAAAATGTGAGACCACCAGCCATCAACGCGGATGGGTGAATGTGGATCACCCTCCTGGTCCGATTTGTGGTGATGCAGACGATGTGTTGCTGCCCATGTCAATGGTGAACCTTCACCTGACAAACATCCGCAAACCATCGTGACGAATTCAGCGGGAGCCTTCAGCTTCATGGATTTATGCGACAAGTAGCGATGGTAGCCCAGACAAATCCCAATGCTGCACGTGACCCAATGCATCACAAGGCAAACTGCCAAGCCTGTCCAGCTAAAGAAAAATGGAGCCGCCAGAGCCCCGACATGGACACCAATCAGAAACAGAGCGACAACCCAGTCAACATTGCTCCAACGCAGCTTGTCTCTGTGAAACGCGTCAACAAGGGTATCCGTATCGGCTTGCGACTTCTGACGTTTCGCTTCCACCGCAGTCAATGAATGTTGATCAACAGTGCATGCTGCTGCAGGATTTAAAGCAGTGACGCTCATAGAATCAATCCCTTGGTTATCTGGTGAAGAACGGCAAACAGGCTGATTATCGAGCAAGGCTCAGACCACCAACTTTGTTTGTTGTGTTTGATTTTGCTGTTTCATGGATCCAGCAGTGACGGTGAACAATACGTTCGTTGTCGGAGTTCTACAACAGCATCCTGTTTTGCAGTCGTCATTCATCTGTCAAACCTTTGTCAACATCGTAAGATGTTACTGCAAAACACTTTGTGGTGTCTGGATGTGTGCGAAATTTCGCTTCTAATTCGTGGGAACAGGGCAAATGAAGGTCGTCGCAAGCCGCCAGCGTGAGAATTGTGTGTTGATCTTCGTCTGGTACAGACGCGAATCTGGTGTCGATTGAATTAACGGCGATCTACGCTCAGCCATGATTTCAAGGTGTTATCGCGTCTAAACCAGGTCTTTTTTCGCTGAATCAGCGTTGATACACTTTCCCGTATGAGTCTGACCAACAAAATCTATCACGCCCTCAAGACAGGCTTTATTCCTTCTGCCGCCCGGCGTTCTCGCTGGCGTGCGACGGCGAGGCAGATCATCCATCTCAGTGAAACGCTGAAGAGCCTCTCAGATGAAGAACTTCTAACGCGTGGTCGCAAACTCCGATGGGAGGCAAGAGCTGGCATCCCGTTGGAGAAACTGATGGAAGAATCGTACGCGCTAGTTCGTGAATCAGCTCGTCGCGTCCTTGGCATGCAGCACTTCGAAGTTCAAATCATGGGTGCCATTGCTCTCTTCGAAGGACATATTGCCGAGATGCAAACCGGCGAAGGCAAGACGCTGACGGCCACGATGCCATCTTTCCTGCGAGCTTTGCCCGGACAAGGCTGTCACGTCGTGACGGTGAATGATTACCTCGCTGGGCGTGACGCCGATACCATGGGGCCCGTTCATGTGAAGCTGGGGCT
>JANOZG010000147.1:0-10184 GCA_031429275.1 Planctomycetota bacterium | reverse complement strand
CGACGTTTGTTAGATTCGTGAGAGGGCTGATGTATGGGTTTCGTCAAAACTCATCGTGGGCTCATGCTGACTTGGATGCCGAATCCGGATACGCACGAGTTCAGACACCGAGTGGGGCTCGCACTTTGCGTCGAACCTGGTCAGCGAATTCCACTGAACAGTCTACAATGACAGACGACTTTGATCGTGAAACATTGTCAGGACAGAACAATTGTCTGCCGCCGTGGGTCACTGAAGACGTATTTCGTGAAATCTTCACTGTGGGGCATGTTGAGGCGGATCGTTTTGATCTGTTGACTCGCCTGTGTGTCGAATCGGGTATGGCGCGAAATGATCATGATGCGGAATTGCGACAGGCCGAGGCGGGTCTGATTCAGACAGTTCTTGATCGCGACGGTAACGAAATTCAAGGGGGAGTCGTCCACCGAATCTCTGAACTGCGACGTCGACAGGGCGATCTGCAGAGTGAAATAGCTGCACTGCGTCGTCCCGCAGGTGATCTGCCGGCACGCATAGAACAACTGATCCGCGAGATCGATGCGGCTTCGGCGCCAGTTGACCGAATTGATGTACGCATTCGTGAGATCGATGCTGAGATTTTGCGGCTTGAACAACTGCTCGTTGAACTACGCCGCCGCAACGTTTTACCGTTGAATCGTCAGGCAATCGAGGGTGAGATTCACACGGTAACGAACAAACTGAACCGTTGGCGTGAAATCCGTGCTCTGATCGGACGTGACAGCGATGTTCTGCGTTCATCGGCGGATCTACAAGCTCGTCCGATGGAATCTGCAAAGACCATTCGAGCGATTGTCGTACGTTTGGAAGTGCGAGCACAAACGTTGACAGAGCGGCTTCGAGGTGGTGTCTATTCAGAATCCGAACGATCTTGCGATGCTGACGTTGTGCGCCAGTTGCGGGGCGAGATTGCTTCACTGTGCTCGTATTTGAGTCAGCAGGAACAGGCCTCCGTGCAGCACGTCGAATCGCTGCAGTCCACGATCGCGGCTCGGACGCATGCAGACGCGGCAGAAATGGAACGCTTGTTGGAATCGCAAATTGCTTCGCTGCGTGCTGAACTTGCTCGATCTGAGAACGTACTTGCGGAAAATGCGATCCCTAAATCGGCATTGAATTGTCGCTTCACGGGACATCAGGAGATTCTTGGTTCAAATCTTCAGGGGGTATCAGGCTATCGAACCATCGGCGAAGTTGAAGCGCTGCTTGAACGGCTGCGAGCAGAGCGTGTTCGCCTTGTGTCAGAACGCATGGCAACTGAGGAATCCCGCAACGGCAAGCGAGTATTGTTGGAACGTCTGCGTCAGGAGCTGGCGGGCACGGCGACTCTGGAGCAGCTGGATGCATTGCGATCACAAGTCGCTCAACTGGACGCTGAAATCTTTTTGCTGGAAGATCATCGACGGCAACTGGATCGGACGGAAGCAAGCCTGCGGGAAGTGGTTGAACGGCTGAAGGCACGCACGTATTCCAGAGTTCTGGATCTGGCGTCACAATATGTACAGCGTCTGACCGATGGCGAATGTCGAAAAGTCCTGGCCGTGAGGGCTGGGGAGATTGTGGTCCAGACGACTCACGCAGGTGATCCGCTAACGCTGCCGCAACTGAGTCGCGGGACTCGTGATCAAGTGGGCCTGGCCTTGCGACTGGCATTGATTCAAGTACGTTCTGAAACTGAAGGACAAGTACCGTTGGTTCTGGATGATGTGTTCGTAACGTCTGATGATGCTCGAGCCAACGCGGCTGTCAGATTGTTGACTGAACTAGCTCAACAAGGACTCCAGATTATCTTCCTCACGTGTCAGAACGACGTACGCGACCTGTTCGCTCGTTTCAATGCGGATGTGCGGACTTTTGATTATCGCGTTGAGCTTCCGAAACCCGCGCCTGTTGTTTTGCCACCCGTGATTCCGCAGCCAATTCTGCATGCATACGTCGAACCTGTGATGGAAGCTGGCCCCGTGATTTCGCAGCCGGTCATGCCGCCGGTTGAACCTGAAATGCACCCCAACGGTACGAACTGGTTGTTCTATCTTGAAGTGGATCATGGTGTGGAAGATCTTGCGGGGATCACGCTTGGTGAACTCGAAGCATTCCGTGCTTCAGGCATTCTAACAATCGACGATCTGTTGAATCGCACGGTGCCGCAACTCCAGGAAGCCACGCGACTGAAAGGGTTTCAGTTGTCGGTTGACCGACTGCATGCATTGCGTGGTCAGGCGGAATTGACGACACGCGTTCCAATGCTTCGTCGAAGTGATGCGGCGCTGCTTTATGCGTCTGGAATTCACAGCACTGAGGAACTCAGCCGTCTGCGCCCTGAAACCGTATACGATCGCGTGTCTGAATTCCAGAGATCGGAGTCCGGAAGTCGATTTCGTCGCGGAGGTCGTTTGATTGATCGTCAGCAGGCAATCAACTTGGCTCGTTTCGGCCAGTTTACGCGTTCACTGGATGAGGCGCGGCACAATCGTTCGCGTTTTTCGGTTCGATCGAATCCACGAACAACCTCGCATTCGCCTCGAACAGCATTTGGCCTGGGAACGGCAGTGTTAACGCACGACGAAGACAACCAAGGGACTGCTGGTGCTCAGACCATCAGCCGTCGCCGTCGCAGAATTTCAGGGGATGCCGATGTTGCAGAACGCAGGGCTCGTCGCATGGCTCGTCGAACTCGTCAGACATCTCGCCTTCGAACCGAACCCACAGACGATGGTCACGATGTTTCTGAGGTCGCCGAAAAATCCGGCGGACTGCGATTCTTTTTAAGTCGCACGAGCAACATCGAGAGGGCCCCATCAATCGGACCTCGCACAGCACAGTTGCTGGAAGCAATCGGTATTAGGACGGTCGAAGAACTGATGAGCATGACGGCCGAACGAATTTCCGAAAAGCTGCATCTCCGGCGGATAACACCACAGGTGATTCAGCAGTGGCAGCATCAGTCACGGTTGGTGTGTCAGATTCCTGAACTCCGTGGACATGACGCACAGATTCTGGTTGCTTGCGGAATCACTACCCCTGAAGAACTTGCCGCAAAGAACCCGACAAGTTTGCTCAACATCGTCGAGCCATTCTCGCACACAAAAGAAGGCGAGAGGATTATTCGCAGCGGCAGAAAACCAGATCTGGCAGAAGTCACTGAATGGGTTCAGTGGGCTGCAAATGCTCGATCTTTCAAGGCTGCATAACGCACTTTCACTGGCGACCGAATTAAGATTCGCCATTGCGGCGAATCACTCGCTTTTTGTTGGAAACGCAACCTCAATGTCATTGATAGCCAATCACGAATGCAAGTCGGTCCACGTTCGCCGTCGAACGTCGGTGTGGCTTCTATTCGTGACGGTTGCTGGCTTGTTGAGCAACAGCGGATGCATGAATCCGGAGTTCGTGCGTTATCCGACATGGAACAGTTCGTTTCCTGCTGCGGAAAATTCGGCGTACGGTCGTCAGGGGCCATTTCCAGACCCTGACATTGGCCCCAGTACGGAGTCCTCACCTCGAGGCTATGAGCGGCCCCGCAGTACAGCTCGGCAGGCGGCCGAACAGCGTTTATTGCAGGGGCTTCCCGTTGGTCCAGAGAGTGTGCCGCCCGGTGTCCCGCAAGGCCGCAGGAATAATGGCCAGGCAGTTTACTAATCCGACTGCAGCGGTTAGTGTGATAGCGTAGTCGTAGATACTGCGCGATTTAGAAGCATGCCGACGGATGGAATCGACCCAAGCGTCCGTGCTGTTTTGTTCCCCTGGCTGGATTGCACGCAATGAAAATATCTCTTTGGATTATCACACAGAGCACGGTTGTATTTCGCCGATTCGCAGTCGTCCTTGCGGTACTTCCCTTGACCTCTTTGGCTGCGGACAATCTCGCACGGCCGGCAGTTGTACTGACCCCCGAAGCAGTTGCGATTCACTCTGCTGGCATGCTGTTTGATGGGCATAACGATCTGCCATGGGAAGTTCGCGAGAAGGGAAACTCATCATTTGATGCTCTGGATATTTCCAAGCCGCAGCCCTCGATTCATACCGACATTCCAAGGCTCAGAAAAGGCGGGCTGAAGGCTCAGTTCTGGTCCGTGTATGTGCCTGCGGAACATGATAAGACTGGCGACGCACTGCTGCAGACGCTGCATCAGATCTCCATCGTTAAAACAATGATGCAACGCTACCCGGAGACTTTTGAATTTGCCTCCACAGCTGCCGATATCGAACGCATTGTGAAGTCTGGCAAGGTTGCTTCAATGATGGGAGTCGAAGGCGGATACAGCATCGAAGGTGAACTCAGCAATCTCAAGCGACTGTATGACGAAGGATGTCGCTACATGACGCTGACACATTCCAAATCACTTCAGTGGGCCGATTCAGCAACGGATGAGCCCGTCTGTCACGGGCTGTCAGAATTTGGCAAAGATGTCGTGCTGGAGATGAATCGCCTGGGAATGATGGTTGATCTGTCGCACGTATCACCCGAAACGATGAAGGCCGCAATTGCGACATCAAAAGCGCCGGTCATGTTTTCACATTCCAGCGCTCGGGCGATTAATGATCATCCGCGAAACGTGCCTGACGATGTGCTGCCATTGGTTGCGCAAAATGGCGGCGTGATCATGGTGAATTTCTATTCTGGCTTCATTGTTCCTACATCACAGTTGAAGGAGAACAAGGAAGCTTGCGGAAATCTGCATGATGTCGTCGATCACATTGAACATCTGGTAAAACTGGCGGGAATAGATCATGTAGGAATTGGGTCTGATTACGATGGTGTTGGCCGTCTGCCTGAGCAGCTGGAAAGTGTCGCTACTTACCCGCTGATCACGCAGGAACTGCTGAATCGGGGTTTTGACAAAGAGTCCATTCACAAGATTCTGGGCAGCAATATTATGCGAGTGCTTCGACAAGCAGAAGTTGTGGCTGATTCTATGAAGCAGGATGATAAATAACCGTGACCGCAGTTGCTCTCATCGACGCCGAATCTGTTCCGAGCGGTACCAGCGCTGAGGTTGTAGCCGATGGTCGGATTTTTGCCGTGTTCAACGTTGATGGTGTGTTTCATGTGATGGACGGTATTTGTCCTCACGCTGGTGGTCCGCTCGGCAAAGGTACTCTCTACGGAAACATCGTTACGTGTCCATGGCATGGTTGGCAATTTGATGTCAGCACTGGCCAGCATTGCCTGAATCAACGACTTCAGCAAACTCGTTATGAAGCAAAAATTGAAGGCGGAAAAGTAGTGGTGGAGATCGATTGATCCCGCCCGGAGAATTCATCAAGCTTAAGTTCACCGTCCATGCGACTTCCAGATGCATCACTCCGCCGCACTCCACTGCGTTTCAATATCACGCCGATGATCGACGTGGTGTTTCTGCTGATTATTTTTTTCCTGGTCGCCAGTTACTTCATTCGCAGCGACCAGTCCAAAGAAGTCGAATTGCCTGTCGCATCAAAGGGCCAGTCTGATGATATCTCGTCGCCTCACCGTCTGACGATCACCATCGAACCCGATGGAAGTCTATCCGTTGGTGGCGTGCAGATGTCAGAGAATCAGGTCTTCAGGCGTATTGAGGAACTGAATGAGAGTCCGGCGCCGGATGGTGCAACTCCGGAAGTACGTATTCGGTCGGATCGTAACGCAAAATTCGTCTCCATCCGAAAACTGATTGAGCATTGTGCGGCACGCAACATTCGCAGCATTCGCTTCGCTGTTGCGTTGCCTCAGGATTGATACGAAGTCAGATTGAGTCCGTTTTGATGAAGATACCAGCCCGTAAAATTGCAGCGAACTCTCTCGATGGCGATACGATGACGCCGATGATTGATGTTGTGTTCCTGCTGTTGGTCTTTTTTATCTGTGCTTCCGTGGGCAGCACGGCGGACAAATTGCTGCCAGCAGAATTGAACGGAAACGGTACAACATCGATCGAGTCTGTTGCACCGGTAGAACCTGAAGTGTGGGAACACCCGCCCGTGCAGATTCGGATTGAGCCATCAGCTGCAGGAGACAATCCAGTCTCTGTCTTTCTGGACGACGAACGCCTCAATGGCATCGAAAGCTTATCACAGCGCCTCACACGACTTGGTGCGGCGGATCCAACGACGCGGATTATTCTGAACGTCAACGATGATGTCGAAGTTCAGCAGTTTATTCTGATCTACGACCTGTGCCAGAAATTGAAATTCGAAAACGTGTCCTTCGCCGTACGCGGAAACGGGACGGAACCAAAGCTGCCCTGAATCGATAAGAATAGAGCGGCGTTGGACGGAGTTGTCGGATGTGATTTTACGCGATGGAAAACACCAGAGGCTCCTGACGAAAGTCGCCAGCGATATTGTCGCCCTCGCCCCGATCGATGAGCAGGTAGGTCGGTTCTACTGCCTTGCTTCGCCTGAGAACGTGACACAATGCTATCTTTATTGCATTCGTCTGGACGGAAGCAGCGATCCCGAACGTGTGGCCATGGCTCGAGAGAATGACGCGGCACGGCGCAGCACCTGGGATGGTGATCACACGTTACCTGGCTGAGCATCTTCCGCCGGGCATCAAGATAAAGCCTTTGTGTGAGAGGTGCATTCGTGCGGCCGCTACTCTACACTTAGGCTTCGACATCTCTGCCGCAATCAGGATCAGACAATGGATGACTTTCGAATGCAGAATTTTGCGAACGGTCACATAAAACCGGGACGGCGGGTGCTGCTGCTATGGACCTTGCTGGTTGGTTCGGCAACGGCGCATCCAGGCGATTCTGCATGGCCCGGCAACCACGCACTGACTCAGTCGCAGGCTGGTCAACTGTTAGTCAACGAACTGCGATGTGCGGCGTGTCATGGAGGAGTTCAACCGGGATTCCTGTCCCCCAAAGCTGCCCCGGATCTGCTGGATGTCGGCGCGCGAATTTCTCCGGACTATCTGACACGATTTCTCGCGGCACCATCAGCGACTCAGCCGGACACCACAATGCCGGACATGCTGGCGTCACAGCCGGAATCGGAACGTACGAAGATTGCCGAAGCACTCACTCATTTTCTGGTGGCTCAGTCGAAGCAGGTCTACCAGCATGGATCGATGGATGAGCCGAATGACGCTGACGGCAAGGCAATATTCCACTCCGTTGGCTGTGTCGCCTGTCACGGTCCAAAGGAACGGCTTGGCGAAGAGTTTCTGTTCAGGAAGCCGGAAGTCATCCTCGATGAAGAAGATGAGGCCGACACGAAGCCGCCAGAGAAAGATGTCATCAAGCCAATGGCTCGAAATCTTTCGCATGTGCCCAAGAAATACAGTTCACGGTCGTTAAGCGAGTTCTTATATCAGCCATTGAAAGTGCGAGCGTCCGGACGGATGCCCGATATGAAGCTGACACAGGCTGAGTCGCAGGCGATCGCTGAATATTTGTTGGGCGACCAAACAGAGCAACGCGAAGCTCTTCAGCCAGACGACACGTTAGTCGCAGCCGGGAAAAAGTACTTTCAGGAACTCAACTGTGCGGCATGCCATGCGATGGAAGGTATCCCTGCTGCAGCTCCATTGGCATCTCTCAAGTCGGTCGATGGAAAACATGGCTGCCTGTCGAAATCCAGCGGCAAGCATCCGCAGTTTCATTTGCAGGACGCGGAAGTGCGGGCGATCACCGCATCGCTGCAGGAGGATTCAAGGGTCGATTCTGATGCATCAAAAGTCGCATCAGCGCTGACGACCTTCAACTGCATTGCCTGTCATATCCGCGACGATTATGGCGGAGTTCCTGAAGAATACACCCCGTTCTATCTGACCACTGAGAAAAATCTGGGTGACGATGGCCGGATTCCGCCACCGTTGACGCTGGTTGGAGCCAAGTTGCAGCCAGCGTGGTTGAAGAAAGTGCTCTTTGACGGCGAAAGCGTGCGTCCCTACATGTCTGTTCGCATGCCACAATATGGCACTTCCAATCTGCATCAACTAGCGGAACTGCTTGCACGAACAGATGTCCTCGAGAGCCGGGAAATGAAAATTCCAAGCCCGGAAAGCAGGTCGGATGAAGAGCGTGAAAGGGAGAAACTGCTGCGTAAAGCGGGGCAGGAATTGCTCGGTGACAAGGGCCTGAACTGCATCAACTGTCACAATTTCAATGGTAAGCCTGCGCCGGTCAACAAGGGCATCGACTTGATGACATCTTACCAGCGACTTCAGCCCGATTGGTTCAACAGCTTCCTTCGTAACCCCGGCGCGTTTCGTCCGAGGATTCTGATGCCTACCGCGTGGTCGAATGGAATTGCGTCGCACAAGACGATACTCGACGGCAACACCGACATGCAGATTGAATCCATCTGGTACTACTTGTCACTGGGAACGTCGGCCGCTGATCCATCCGGGATTCGCTGGACCAATACGAAACTGGTGGTTGGCAACGAAGCCATGATCCATCGCGGACGAAGTCGAGTCGCCGGTTTTCGTGGGATCGCTGTTGGTCTTCCAGAAAAAATCAGCTACGCCTTCAATGCCGAAACCGGCACACTGTCAGCAATCTGGAAGGGCGATTTTGTTGGCGTGAACTGGAATGGCCAGGGTTCAGGAGATTTCAATCCTGCCAGAGAGCCCATCACGCTGGCTCAGGATGTTTCGTTCGCTCAGCTGGCCGCTGAAACCACAGCCTGGCCACTGATGCCGGTCATGTCGAAAGAAGCACGCACCAATCCGGATCCGCTGTATCCAAAGAATCACGGCTATCAATTTCGAGGTTACTACTTCGACGAGTCCTCGATTCCCACATTCATGTATCGAAGCGGCACGATTGAGGTCGAAGATCGATCGACGGCGGCCGGTGCTGACAATGAGCGGCGGCTGATTCGAGTGCTGCAGTTCAATTCCGCGACGCCGCAAACCGTCTGGTTCCGCGCGCTAACTGGCGAGATCACCACCGAATCGGATCGAGTCTTCAAGGCTGGTCGATTGCGACTGACTGTTCCCCCCGTTGAAATCAAACAACGGCCGTTGCCGGACAAACCCGCATTGTCCGAGCTGTTGTTGAAGCTGGAACTTCCGCAAGGCAAATCCACACAGGAGATTCTTTATGAACCCCTTGAATAAACAGTCCACGTCGGAGGGTTGCTTGCGAAAGTGCATTCGCCAGATCGCGCTAGCCTCTGGTTCATCGAGGCAACCTCACGGTCAAGTATTGCAGCTGATGATTCTGATCTCCGTATTCTGCCTTCGCAGCGTCTACGCTGAGGAAGTCGGTGATCGTTGGGGAACGGAAGAACGCGAACGGGAATACTATCCGATCGTCAACATCCCGCTGCCTCCCAATACTGTCGTTGAAGCCGGCGCGTTTGCGGTGCTGCCGGACAATCGAGTCGCCGTGGGGACTCGTCATGGCGATATTTATTTGATCGATGGCATCGACGATCCGAAGCCAAACCCGACGTATCATCTGTTTGCAGCCGGGCTCGATGAAATCTTTGGACTCACGTGGAAGGACAATGCCTTCTATGTCACTCAAAGCTGCGAACTGACTCGAATTCGTGATACAAATGACGACGGCAAGGCCGATCGATTTGAGACGATTTCAGACAACTGGGGTTACGCCAACTATCACGAATACGCATTCGGCTCGGACTTCGATCAGGCCGGCAATCAGTTTGTTAGTCTTGGACTTTCCGAATCGTACAACTCGTGGGCTCTGTTTCGCGGCTTCGTGATGAAAGTTGCTCCCGATGGAAAGACGACCGCGTTCGCCAGCGGACTCCGCAGTCCCGGCGGAATCGGCTTCGATGAACATGGTTCGCTGTTCTATGTGGAAAGCCAGGGCCCGTGGAATTGTTCGTGCAGCTTAAAGGCCGTCTCAGAGAAAAGTTTTCACGGTCATCCCGCCAGTTTCGAGTGGTATAAGAACGCACCGGAGCTTGGAGATGTCCCGGCGATGCCGAAGTCGGGGACTCGGATTGTGACTGAAAAAGAGCACGTGAAACAACTGGTTCCGTACGCCGTGGTCTTCCCCTACATTCGGATGGGCCGATCGATCACGGCCTTCAGTGTGAATCAGACCGAGGGCAGATTTGGACCGTTTGAAGGTCAAATGTTTCTCGGTGACTACACTCAATCCGTGCTGATGCGCGCGACAACGGAGGAGGTTCATGGAGTGTGGCAGGGAGCTTGTTATCCGTTTCGAGAAGGATTGTCGACTGGCATTCTCAACGTA
>JANOZG010000146.1:0-4688 GCA_031429275.1 Planctomycetota bacterium | reverse complement strand
GTGGTGCGGGCTTCATTTGGGCGGCGAACAGAGTGAGCGGCTGATTTCACTGAGCCGGAAGGCTCCTTCGGGTCGATGACTTCTAGCCCTCGTTAGGCGTTGGGACTGATTCGCGGAAGATTCGGCGGACAAAAATGCGTGACAGCAACGCGTTGCCGGTTTTCGCTTCCGCAGGTCACAATAAAAATCTACTCAATACGCAACGATTCACATCCTCCGTAGTCATGAATTTCGTTCGGTCCAGGATTGGCGTTCGCTGGTCTGATGAACACGATGCGTGTGATCACGATTGGTGTCGCATGGGATCGCTATGGCACAGATCTTTCAACAGGCTTGCCACACGAACTTATCGGATACATCTGCCTTGCCGTTGCTGCTGCTTTGTTGATGAGGGCTGATACGTTTTTGGGATTTGTGACTGACGCCGTCCCGGATTTCGAACGTCCTGGAGTCGTCGCGATATTCCGAAATCCATTGACAGCACTTTGGAATCACCTTGTCGCCGTGATTCCTGTGCGCAATGGTTCTGCCGCTGTCAGTGCTGAAGGAGCGAGGGTCAACCGACAGGCTGCGTCTTCGCGATCCTACATTGTAAAACGTAGATATCCGTCGCGGTCGGTTCAAACGCACAAGCAGCGGAGACACTTCAGCCGATCGTCGCGGATCATCCAGAGTTACGTTTGAAGTACGCAGGACTGTTGAAGCAGAGTGACAAGTCTGACGAAGCAACTGTGTTGGTCGAAACTGTGATTAGTGCGTCCCGTAAAAAGCTGGAGGCTGATCCAAGCGACGCAACAGCTGCCGCTACGATGGCAGAGGCTTTTCTGGCTCAGGGGCGGGCGGACGATGTCAGAGCACACCTGGCGGCCTATGCCGATGATGCGACTGGCAGTCGAGTCCCGTCTGATCCAGGTCTTGCTGCATTGTACGGCCGAGCATGTATTGACAGCTACGACAATCTCACTGGACACAAGGATGACCCCCGCAAAACGGATATTACCGGTGAGGAATTGGCTGTATCCAATGCAGATGCTGAAACCCTGATTAGCCTGCTCGCCGACGCATTGACCAGCCCGGCAACCGCGCCCCTGGCTGTTAACCGAGTTGCACGTCTCAGCCTTTCAATTCACCCGGCAGCGGCACGAGCGGAACAACTTGTGCGTAATCTTCGGCTGGAAGGTTCCCAGGGTTCTCAGGTGCTGAATCTTCTGGGGATGTATGCGTTGGAGATGAAGCGATTCGACAAAGCGCAGTTCTATCTGTCGCAGGCGAACAATCAGACTCGCAATCAGGACCCGATGATTCTGAACAACCTTGCAATTGCAATCATCCGCGGCGGTGGAGATTCGCAGGAGCGGGCTCTGGAACTGGCGAACAGGACGTTAACAATTCTTCCGGATCACCCGGATGCAATCGCGACACGCGGTGAAGTCTACGTTGCGATGAAACGCTGGGACGACGCCATCGCCGACCTGACACAGGCTCTCAAGCTTCGCAGCAACAGCAGCCTCGTTCATCGCCTTCTTGAACAAGCCTACACGGGTTTGTCTGATTCCAAGATGGCGGCCAGGCATGGTGAACGTGCGGTTGAATTGGAATCGGCTGAGGCGAGTCGATAGTTGAAGGCTGAACGACGCTGGCGGTTCAATTGAGGCGAGCGAGGGACGTCAGTCTCATGATTCTTCGTGAGGCGCACAATCAGGGGATTCACATCACTACAAATCCACTTTATGCATTCTCTGACTGCAGTGGTTTTGTCGCATCCATTCCCAAAGCTGCCAGTCCGGCGACGAAAAATGCACTGGCACAGCCGATGAAGACCAGGCTTTGGCCGCTTCCGCTGGCGGAGCCCCAGGCCATCAACGTTGGTACCATCTTTGAGCTGAACGCGGCACCGAAATTGCCCCACATGTTGGCCCAGCCAAATACGGTTCCTGTGCCGCGACCCCCAACATCCTGCATGAAGCCCCAGATCGACGGGTTGCCCACATCTGTCATCAGTGAAACCAATCCACAACACGCAACGATTGCCCAGACATTGTCCAGACCGAGGCAACCAAGATACGCGCATCCCGCGCAGGTGCTGGCGACACAGATCGGTAGCACGCGACCGATGCGCAGACCAAAACGGCGAACACTGGCGTCGGTCGCCCAACCGCCAATCAATTGACCAGCCATGCCACAAGCCAGCACCAGCGAAACCATGATGGCTCCGGTGTTCAGATCCACGCCTTTGGAATCTCGCAGGTAGGTAGGCAGCCATGTGAGTAGAAACGCCCAGCCGACATTCACGCAAAACTGAGCGACTGAATTCAGCCACAAGCTGCGACTAAACAAACATGCCTTCAGTACCAGAAGCAATTCCAGAAAGCTTAGGGACGGTGGTTCTTTTGGTAATCCAATCAAATCACGTTCTGCTTCATTGCAGCCGTCATGCAACCCCGGACGATCGCGGACGATAAGCCAGTAACCTGCGGCAATCAGAACACCAAATCCGCCAAAAGTCCACAACGCCGCACGCCAGCCTCCCAGAAAATATATGAGGCTGGTTGTCAGCGGGGGCGATAGTGTCGCCCCCAGTCGTCCTCCGAAAGAAATCAAGGAACTCGCGCTTCCGCGACGGGATAATGGAAACCAGCGACGCACAATAGCACTGCTCGCCGGATACGCGCCGGACTGAGCAACGCCGCATCCCATGCGAGCCATCAGCACACCGGGCAGACTGGTAACGAATCCCGTGATGGCAGTCAGCGCGGACCATCCCAGAATATAGATCGACAGCGCGCGACGAGGCCCGAATCGATCACTCAGCCACCCAGCCGGAACCTGCATCAAGGCATAGGTAAAGAAGAAGGCCCCCAGAACTCCGCCAAGTTGTTGCTTGGACATTCGCAATCGACAAGTGCCGCCGAGACTTTCAATCTCGTTTTGTAGCGCGAGGCCATCTGCCTGTGTCAGGTTGTCCTGCAGCGTCTGCGGATACGTAAGTTTCCTTGTGTCGTTCGGCTCACGATTCAAAAGTTGGTGAACGCGAGCCTGCAACGCATCAGCGGAACCTGTTAACGTGGACGTTGATTGCTCTTCAGGCTTCAGCAGTTCCAATTCAAAGCGGGTTGACGGATGATTCGTTAGTGCCGAGTCCTGCAGAAACGAATCGTTTTTGATGATCTCCCCCAGCGTCGCTCGCGTCACATACAGACCAAACGCCATCAGGATGCTGACAAGAATAATTCGATAACGGATGAAACTGGCTTGTTCGTTGGTTGAACTCATTGGTTAGCTCCGGAATTCAGACCACGCAATGAATCCAGCGGAAAAATTGGTCGTCGGATGTGTCGATACGGCAAACGCTTCAGGTCGCTGGAACATGGACCAGGCGTTGAGACCCAGACGTTGCCTTTGCTGATCGTATCCCACGCTCGCCGATGGGCGACTGCGGCCTTCACGCCAACGAATGAAAATAACGCCGGATCAATGCCGACGTGATACCACTGACCAAGATCCATTGGTGGAGTTCTGTTCGATGTCAGCAAAATCGTAATGCCCTGGCATTCAACAACCGCGCAACGGCCCATGTCGAAACGGCTGCCCACCATCGATGCCAGATGACTCTGCTGATCATGCAACGTAAACAATCCGTCGGTCAGTTTCCCGAGCGTTACGGTGAGCTTAAGCGGCCCGGGATCGAGCCGACTCCCACGGCCGCCAATGGACAGAGTAACATGGTCTCCAATCCTATGGGCGTCGAGTCGAGAAACGGCGTCCGCATCCCAGATGCACACTGCGGCATTCCTTATCTCGTGTTTCAAAAACGCTCGCAGCAGCCCAGTGCAGTCACCCGGAGCGCCCCCGCCGATGTTGTCTGATGGTTCAACGATGACCAATAGACCCGGTTCATCACGAGGCAACGTTGGCAGGACCTCATCGACAGGTTGTTCCTGGACGTTACCGGCTTCAGCAAGCTGCATTGCCTCATCATGCAGTTGCCTTAGCGCAGACCGTGCAATTTCGTCAGTCCCTGTTGTGACGACGCCGAAACTCACGCCGGTATCGAACGTGTCTGCGAATGCAAATCCGCCCGTGACGTTGATTTCCCAGAACTCCGGACGTTGATGCTGCAATCGTCGCGCAGTCTGCAGCAGATTCAGCATGGGAGCTGTTGCGGTTCCCGTTCCGGTTGGCGGCCACACAATTGGCGGTTGCATGATGAGCATCCGGGGAATCTCATTTTCCTGCAGACAACGGTGCAGAAGATTCACAGCGCGGACCGCAGATTCTCTGGCATCGGCATGTGGATTTTCACGATACGCCACCAAACAATGAGCATATTTCGCCATACGTGCCGTAAAGTTCGCGTGCAGATCATAGACCCCAAATACCGGGATCGGCATCTCTGAGTGATGACGCTCCTTGTGATCGCTCGCATTCAGTTCGTTTAGCAGGCTGGCCATGCGTTCCAGTAATTCGCCCTCCACATCCTCAATCGACTGGCACGTCATCGCACCATGCAGCACGAGATAAATGCCATCGATCGGCCCGGATTTCGCGCAGGCCAGGAGCGACTCGGAGAACTCTCGCCAGAACTCTTCAAACGCGACATCTTCAACGATCGCACTTGGATGAGCGGCCGCCCACAGGCCTGGAACAATGTCCCAATCCAACTGGCCTGCCCGTTCCAGGACACCGCC
>JANOZG010000145.1:0-5554 GCA_031429275.1 Planctomycetota bacterium | reverse complement strand
TATACTCAACAACCTGTGTTTTGATTTCCGCACCTGCCTGACTCAGGCAACTGAGACTCAGGAGCGCCGCGTATACAAATCGCATGACTTCTTCCTTTCCGTTGATTTTTTTACAATGGCCCGGCTCATTGGCTGCTGAGTGAGCCCTGTCGTTTCAATGAGAAAATCGTTTACCCCGTGGCCGACAGGCCGCAGAACATCCGAGCCTGTCAGCCACGGGTTCAACGTCACAACAAGCGGCAAGCTCATGGCCACTGGAAGTATAGCGTCAGGCTACTCGCAGGAAAAACACGGCAGCCACAAAACCCATTGCGGGGTGCATCCGCTCATTGGTGGTAGATCGGACGGGCGATGCGATTGGCTGCGGAGCAGCTGAGGGAGGTAGCCTAGGGCGCGAACCCTGGGAATGCGCCGAAGAAGATTGTGAAGCTGCGGAGCAGCGACGTCTATCTGCCCATGTGGCTAAATCAACGTCGCTGCTCCGCAGCTTTTGTGTATCAAACGCTGACCTGCGGTTTCACCGCAGGCTACCGACCGCCGCTGCTCCGCAGCGAATCGCACAGGAACTACCAACAGACGGATGCACACCCCATTGCGAGAGTCTTCGGTTCACAATCAAAGGAGAATTAACACACTGCGTCAATCAAACTACCACCACGATCGCTTCTTTTTGACAGCAGCCTCGGCAACCGGTGCGACGCCCACGACGCTGGATTGCAGGACCACATTTTCGGGAAGCAGTACGCAACTCAACGCACCACCGATTCCGCCGGTCGTGTCTGTCTTGATCATCCCGTTGCCGAATTCAACTTTGGCGACTGGCACATGTCCCAGAATGATGGGTACCGGACAATCTGTCGGCGGGCCCATCGTTATAAAGTCTTTCGAATACAACCAGGGCGGATGGCTGAGCGAGTAATCGCGTTCCCGCAGAATCCGAACCTGAGTTTCGAACGGAAGATTTCGGTCCAGCCCTGCATGCACGAACAGATAGTCTCGATGTTCTACGCTCCACGGCAAATCAGACAGAAAACGTTTGTGTTCTTCAGGCAGGGCTTCTTTCAGTCCTTTGACATCTTTGTGCTCTACACCGTACGACTGAAACGTGGTGTGGGAATCATAGTGGTGCGTCCAGCGACCTCGAAAATCAATATAGTCTGGCGCGGGAATCAGCCCGAGAGTTCCCGCCATCGCCAGTTCATGATTGCCACACACCCATGTGACTTTCTCATGCTGAGTAACCAGATCACAGAAAAGCTGCACTGTACCGGCTGGGTCGGGCCCCCGATCGACAAGGTCGCCTATGAAAACGATCCATCTTTTGTGAATATCGGGCAGTCGCGCGAGCTGACCGATGATCTCACGAAGTTGCCCGGTCTGGCCATGAACGTCGCCAATCACTGCGACAGGTCCATCAATACGAGTCGGAACAGATGCCATTTCAAAGGTAATTTGTTAGCGGTAACAGGCGAGGGATTGCAGACATTCCGTTATTCCCTTTAGAACTCAATTTTCATGGTAGATAGCTCCAGCAGAATATACCACCTCTACGGGACCGCAACTTTTGTCAGTCCCCAAAACGTGAAACGATGTGTATTTGCCAGGACTGTACATTTGGCCTACATTGTCCTGCTGGTTAGTTCGATACCCTTGTGTCAGAGGTTCATTCCATGGGTGAAATGACGCGACGCAGATTCCTGAATGCTGCAGCAGCTCTAGGGCCAGTGGCACTGACCAGCCTGACGAACAGTGCCGGTGGGTTCGCAGAGTCCTTTGAACCGGTGCAAGTCGGCGGCGAACGGCCGCAGCAGGATCCAACAGTAACGGTTGTTAATCCACGCAACCGCGTACCGGTTTCCATGATGGTTGATGATTCAACATGCCTGGTGAATCTGGCTTACTTTGCCATGCCGCAGTTTTCTGAAACATGGCCAGAGCGGGATGATTACCGCAGACCATGGACAACGTGGCCACGCGAAATCCCGGACAGCTTTGTAAAACGATTCGGTGAATGGTGTGCTGAGCGCGGCGTGAAAGGCAAGTACAGCATTGTGCCGCAGCCAGCGTGTGTCGGCTGGGTGGATCGCGAAATGCCGGGCTGGAGTCATCGACAGTTGGAAGACAGTATTCAGCTGGTCCGCGAACTCATGATGCCGAATTGGGACATTCATCCGGAAATGGCGACTCATACACGCGTGATCGACACCAGAACAGGGCGTCCGTTTCCCGATCGTGGACCACAATGGATGGAAAACTGGCAATGGACGGATGGCAAATCCGTAGACCAGCTTGCAGACTATCTGACGTATTCACTGCAGATTCTGAAGAATGCAGGTTTGCCCTGTGATGGTATCACAACACCGGGTGGCTTCGCAGGGAAAGTCGTCCCGGAACTTGCTCAAGCGACACTACAGTCGGTTCGTCATGTGTTTGCGGCTGAAATTCCTCACTATTTCAAGTTTCTTTATACCGATGACCGCAGCGTTGTACCCCGAGTTGAATATGCCAAAGGCATTGATGGCGGCGACCCGGAGTGTGTTGTGTCAATCATTGGTTGCACGGGCGACTGGTTTGGAGGCTGGGATGGCACGGAACCAGGTAGTCCCGATCAATTCATAACGGCTGATCTGCAATCTGGCCGCATGGTCGACGTCATCGAAAAACAAGAACCAGCAATCATGGTCTGTCATTGGCCGGGCATGTACTACAACGGCACGGAACACGGGTTCAACGTTTTCAAGACTGTTGTCGATCGGCTACATAAGCGGTTTGACAATCTGAACTGGATGAAGCTCAGCGAAATTGCTCGCTACTGGGCTGCAAAGGAGCTCACGGCCATCAGCCGCAATGCCAATGATGTGACTTTTGTAGCGCCATTTGGATCGCCTGATTTTACGTTGCTGATACGCGCAGCTGGTGTCACCGGCATGCAATTGAGACACAAGGACGCTGCCACACCGCTGACGATCGTCACTGACCGCAAGGAACTGAAAGCCAGCACGTGCATGGAAACGGACTCTGGCTGGCTGGCGTGTTTCGATTTACCAAAGGGGCAGTCAGTTCTGCATTTTTGAATAGGCGGCCGCATGATTGCTGGCAGGTGGTGTCTCTCGCTGTGGCTTTTGCATTGAGAATTCCTTTCCCGCCGTTCGACTTTAACTGAGTTCTTGCTGCAGCTATGATCCATTCCACTATGTCACATGTTAGCCACAACCCTGCGTCATCGGCCGCAGTTATCACGCCAGACTTCCTGAAACGCCTTGCCGCGATTGTTACGCACGAGCGATTACTCAGTGCCGATGATGAGTTGTTGGTTTATGAGTGCGACGGATACGTCGTCGAAAAGACGACTCCCGACGTCGTGGTATTCCCGCAATCCAGCGATGAAGTCCTGGGTATTGTTCGTGAATGCATTGCGGCCAAAGTGCCATTTGTTCCGCGAGGAGCTGGAACCAGCCTTGCCGGTGGATGCCTGCCTGTTGGCGGTGGAGTGATGATCTCGCTCACTCGGATGGGAAAAATTCTGGAGATCAATATTCGTGATCGCTACGCCGTAGTCGAACCTGGAGTTGTCAACGTCCGGTTAACGCGTGCATTGGCTGGCAGTGGGTTTCACTACGCTCCTGATCCCAGTAGCCAGGGAGCGTGTACGATCGGTGGCAACATCGCAACGAATTCCGGCGGACCACACACCCTAAAATATGGCGTCACTGTGAATCACGTTCTGGGAGTTGAATTTGTATCGCCAGAAGGTGAGCTTGTTCAATTCGGTGGGCCGTGCGGGCGAGGTGCGAACTTTGATCTGACGGGCTTGTTCGTCGGTAGTGAAGGCACATTTGGTGTTGTGACAAAGGTGTGGGTGCGGATCACCCGTGACCCTGCGGCGCATCGCACGATGCTGGGAATTTTCAATACGGTGGACGATGCCACGCAGGCCATTAGCCGCATCATTGGAGCTGGCATTATTCCGGCCGCACTCGAAATGATGGATCAGGGTATTGTGTCTGCTGTGGAAGCAGCCTTTCAGTTTGGATTTCCGCTGGATGCCGGCGCTGTCTTGCTCATTGAAGTCGATGGCCTCGATTGCGTTGTTGATGATGAAGCGAAGTTGATTACAGATTTATGCATGGAGACTGGTGCCCGAGAAGTCCGTCTATCACGCACGGAAGAAGAACGTTTGCTGATATGGAAATGCCGTAAACAGGCGTTTGGTGCCATTGGGAGACTCAGCCCCAGCTATTGCACGCAGGATGGTGTCGTTCCTCGCACGCAATTGCCGGAGATTTTGAAGTTCATTCTGGATGTCAGCCAGCGATACCAGATTCGAATCGTCAATGTGTTTCACGCCGGCGACGGGAACATTCATCCGATTCTGCTTTTTGATGAACGCGATGCTGAACAGGTGAAACGCGTGATGCTGGCAAGTGATGAGATTCTGAATCGCTGCATCGATTTGGGCGGCAGTGTGACGGGAGAACACGGCATCGGCGTTGAAAAAATCAGTCTGATGAATCGCTTGTTCACAACCACAGATCTGGAAGTGATGACGGATGTTCGAGGTGTCTTCAACCCACACCAACTCTGCAGCCCCGGAAAAATGCTGCCTACTGCCGGCGGTTGTGGCGCTGAACATATCGAAAAATCCCACCCCGGCCGTCGCGCAGCGATGTAGGTGACTGTGCAGATGTCGTATGAGACTGTGGACAACAGAAAAGTAGTTCTTCCACTGTAGCCGCCAGACCTACTTCTTTGGTTGGCTTCGCTAAACCGGCTGGTACAATCTTTTACATTTCTTTTGTTGATGCCTGAAACAACTTACATCCATGAATTCAATTCCAGCAGATCTTCGCCAACAACTTGAGGACGCATCGCAGGGTCACCTATTAAAATTCTGGGACTCGATTTCAGATGCCGAAAGGCAGTCTCTGGTGAGTCAGATCTCCAGCACTCCACTGACAATGTTAAGGACGGTGTGGCAGGCTTCTACGAGCGATAATTCACCGCAGGATGCAGCCAATCGCATTGAATCTGCGAGGAAGCCGGAAAAGGTGATTCATCAGCCACTCACTGCGGCGGACTTTGACGACTGGCAGCAAGCCACTCTTGCGGGAGAACGCGAACTGCAGAATGGAAATGTGGCTGTAATCACGGTTGCCGGAGGACAGGGAAGTCGGCTGGGCTTTGAGCATCCGAAAGGCATGTTTCCGATTGGGCCAAAATCAGAGCGTACACTCTTTCAGATTTTTGCTGAGCAGATCCTTGCGAGACGCAGACGACACAAGGCTGCGATTCCGTGGTTGATCATGACGAGTGATGCGACGCATGCGGAGACCTTGCAGTTTCTGGAACAGCACAACTATTTCGAACTCGGCAAAGAGACAGTACATCTGTTTCAGCAGGGAAGTTTGCCAGCACTTGATGCAGCTACCGGTCGAATCATGATGACCAGTCAAAGTGAACTGGCATTATCGCCAGACGGTCATGGCGGTCTGGTTTCAGCACTGGCAAAAAGCAAGCTGCTGGAAATGCTGGCAAGCTGCGGGATTCGACATTT
>JANOZG010000144.1:0-6872 GCA_031429275.1 Planctomycetota bacterium | reverse complement strand
CAATCGTCAAGACTGCCCCTCCAATCAATCCGGCCCAAAATGTGTAGGGGTCGCTCAATTGGAAATGAAAATTGAGAGGATTGAGTTTCCCTGAACTTCGTGCATACGTCCAGATTTCATCCCAATGGCCTGGAACCTGGTTCGCAATCACAAAGACAGCGGCGATACCTCCAAGCATATAAATGACAAACTGTATGCAGTCGTTCCATACGACGGATTTCAATCCGCCAATGACAGTGTAGATGATTGTCACGCCTCCCATGACGATCACACTCGTTGTAAATGACCATCCGATTAGTTGTTCTACGACGATACCCGCAAGAAACAACCGCAGCCCGTCACTCAGGTTACGGGTGACCAAAAACAGCAATGATGAAGCTCGCCGAGTCTTTGTACCGAACCGTTTTTCCAGAACTTCATAGGCCGTGAACAGATTTCCCTGGAAGTACCGTGGAAGAAACACGGCCACAACTAAACCACGCCCGAAAATATATCCCAACGCTATTTGCAGCCACTTCATACCGCTGCCGCCGAATGCTTCCCCCGGGACACTCAGGACCGTCGCGGTACTTGTCTCCGTTGCCACGATTGACCCCAGAATTGCCCACCAAGGCAACGAGCGGCCTCCCAGCAGATATGCGTCAGCATCGAGCGTCCCTTTTCCGGCGCGGATACCGACGACAATGGAACCAAGCAAAAGCCCGACCAGCACGATCGCATCGACAATTCCAAGTTCAGAAAACACTCAGGCCCCTTGTCGGAATGTACGTTGGGTAGTTCCATATTCAGCATCTGGGAGAGCCCTGGATGGTAACGTCTACTTGAGTTACCGTCGAGCGGTGGATCGCATGTTTCTGCGTTGCCATTGCGCCGAGGCTGATTCACGATTTGTCTGGAAACGAATCACATTTTCGGATGGAAACCAAATCGTTGCGGAGGAATGAAGAAAGTATGTCACGTCTTCGATAGACTCCAGGAAAAGTCTGTCACCTACTGTCGCCGCAGAACCACTCTCCTGTGAGTCGATTTTTGTTCCACGAAACCGACAACCACAGGACGACCATAATGCGATCCGTACAACCAGAAACTCTGAGCGACGAACAGCTTTGGCAACTTGTTACTTAGCGGCTTCGTTTCACTGGGCCTTTGGAGGCGGAGCGTGGGCACGTGACGCAGCCGTCGGCGGCGCTGCGAAAGCGCCGCTCGTCAATACTCCGGAAATTCGCCAGATGATGGAAGCCCACTGGACGGTGCGAGCGATGAATTGGCAGATTGCCAACAGAGGTCTGTCATTGATCGGGATTCTGGCAGTGTCCCTGCTGTCGTCGCTTCTGATAACACCGCCGATGTATCAGAAAAAATTTGGCTGGAGACGAAGCGAAAGATGACGGGTTGTCGAAAAACGAAGAGGCGAATTGACCAGTGTTCAATCAGAACAGAAGAGCATCGAACGTCAGGATATTCGCCGCTTCAATCCGTATTCAGAACCCCGAGCAGCATTTCGTTGGTCGATAACCGCATCAGTTGTTCAGCATGTTCTCTTTCAACTGGATCGCAGCTGGTCCTACCAGGATCACGAAAATCCCGGGAAAAATGAACAGAACGAGCGGGAAGATCATCTTCACTGCCGTCTGAGCAGCTTTTTCTTCCGCGATCTGGCGACGTTTGACTCGCATCGTATCTGATTGAACTCGCAGTGCCTGCGCGATGGACGAACCAAATCGGTCGGCTTGAATCAGGATAGCAGCCAGAGCACGGACGTCATCAACCCCCGTACGAATTCCAAGGTCATGCAATACTTCACGACGTGCTTTGCCCATCTGCAATTGCATGTTGGCCGTCGCCAATTCTCCACACACTTCCGGTGCTCCGCTGGCGAGTTCTTCTGATACTTTTCGCAAGCCCGAGTCCAGTCCCAAACCCGCTTCCACGCATACGACCAACAGGTCCAGCGCGTCAGGTAACTGCAGGAAGATCTTCTGTCGACGGGACATTCTCTGCAACGTCAAAACCAGTTCGGGCAGGTAGTACCCCATGCCACCACCGATGACCAGAGACATCATGGAGTCCTTGGTAATTCCAGATGACAGAAGTCCATAACCGCCACCCAAAAACAGACCAATGCCAAGGCAAACTGCTTTGATGGCCAGAAAATTCCTTGAGGCATTCGGTCGCGAATATCCGGCATTGGCAAGTCGAGTCTTTAGATTGCTCTGCTCAAGTTCGCTCTTCGATTCAAACGCTTTCGACAGGGCCGGCGCTGCCTTGTCGAACATGGCTCCAACCGAATTGTTGGTGCCGCCACCTGAGGCGGATTCTCGCTTCTGTCTCGCAAAAGGGTCACGCCATTCTTCCAGTCTCTCCGATGCTCGGGAAGACTTCTTATTGAAGACTGACCACAAGCCCCACATGCCGGTGGTGATGCCAACAAAAGCAACGATCGGAAGCAGTGTTTCAAGATTCATCGCAGTGATCCGGCAAAAACAGAACAAAAAACATTTCGAGACCTCGATGCGAGTCTTCAGCATCGACCAGAGACATCACAACATTGATCAGACCTTAATATCCACAATCTTCTTAATCACAAGTGCTCCGAATACCTGCATGATCGCTGCTACGGTCAACATCTGGCGACCAAGCTCGCGATTGAATAGCAGCATGACGTATTCGGGATTCAGGTAATAGACGGTAAAGAACAGGACAATCGGGAGTCCCATCAGAACGACACCGCTGATACGGCCTTCGCCAGTAAGAGCTTTCACCTGACCAAGAATCTTGAACCGTTCACGGACGATGTAGCTGATCTTGTTCAGGATTTCCGCGAGGTCGCCCCCGGCCTGCCGTTGAATGGCAACCGCCGTCACGAAGAATTTCAAGTCCATATTCGGCATGCGAATGAGCATGTTCCGCAATGCCTGTTCCATGGAGATTCCAAGGTTTTGTTCTTCATAGACGTTACGGAATTCTTCGGAAATTGGTGCCGGCATTTCTGATGAGACAACGTTCAAACCTGAGGACAAGCTGTGGCCGGAACGCAGCGCGCGTGATATCAACTCCAATGCGTCAGGTAACTGCTTTTCGAACTTATTGAAACGACCTCGTCGTCGCCACCACAACCAACCCCATGGAAGAACAAAGCCAAGCACAGCCGCCACAGGGATCAGCGCCGCTGGTGCTCGCACAACCATGGCCACCAGGCCGCCAACACCAGCAGCAGCAGCACACAGAGCCAGGAAATGTTCGATTTTAAGAGGCGAATCAGCCTGACGGAAGAAGATCGGCAACTGGGCGAATCTTGCAATAAGTCCACCCACAAATCCCTGAGCGGAATTCATGCCGTCCCGCATCAATTGATTTGTAATATCCTTCTTTGATGGATGCGCGGCCCCGGTGAAGGCCGCCAGTCGAGCTTCCAGAGTGGAATCCGTGTTGCTTTTAAATATTGAATACAATCCAAACACCAGCGCCAGAACGCCGATGAACGCTGCGATCATGATGATGAGATTTGGTTCCATAATCGAACTCACTTCTGGAAATGACCAATGCTGACTGGTGACTACTGACTGGTTACCGGTTACTGACGACTTTTATGGTGATCGCATTGTACGTTGAGCAAACAGTCCATTCGGCAGACGCACGCCGCCTGCTTCCAGATGTTCGATGCACTTCGGACGAACACCTGTTGATTCAAAGTGACCGTGCGCTTTTCCATTTTCGCCAATGCCATCCTGAACAAACTTAAAGATATCCTGCATGACGATCGTCTCACCTTCCATGCCGACCACTTCAGTGATGTACGTCACCTTACGAGGTCCGCCTTGCAGACGGCTCGCCTGAATGATCAGATGGACTGCCGACGCGATTTGTTTTCGAACCGCCGACAGTGGCATGTCGCAACCTGACATGTTCACCAGAGTTTCAATACGTGAAACTGCATCACGTGGATTGTTCGCGTGGACGGTCGTCATGGAACCATCGTGGCCCGTATTCATGGCCTGCAACATGTCAAGTGCTTCGCCGCCGCGGCATTCGCCGATGATGATTCGATCAGGACGCATACGCAGCGCGTTCTTGACAAGGTCTGTGGCAGAGACTTTGCCTTTGCCTTCGATATTCGGCGGACGTGTTTCCAGACGCAATACGTGTTCCTGCTGCAGCTGAATTTCAGCCGCGTCTTCGATCGTAATGATGCGGTTTTCGTTTGAAATGAAGCTGGAGAGCGTATTCAACAGCGTCGTCTTACCAGAACCTGTACCTCCACTGATGATGATGTTCAATCGAGCCTTCATGGCTCCCTCAAGAAACATGACCATTTCCGGGGTGAATGCACCAAACTTCAGAAGGTCTTCAAGAGTCAGTGGGTTTGAGCCGAATCGACGAATTGTCAGTGAAGGTCCATCAAGTGCCAGCGGTGGGATGATCGCGTTAAGACGTGAACCGTCTGGCAATCGAGCGTCCACCATCGGCGATGTTTCATCGACACGGCGACCGACGCGGGAAACAATGCGGTCCAGAATCTGCAAAAGATGGTCGTTGTCGCGAAAGGTCACGTCCGACTTGATAATGCGTCCATTCTTTTCCAGAAAGACGTTCTTCGGCCCGTTGATCATGATATCCGCAACGCCCTCTTCCTTGAGCAGCAGTTCCAGCGGACCGAAACCAAAGGCCTCGTCAAGAACTTCTTCAACCAGTCGTTCACGCTCGGAACGGTTGAGCAGTGGATTTTCAGTGTCGCACAGGTGTTCGACCACGACGCGAATTTCACGACGCAGAGAATCGCCTTCCAACTCGTTCAAGCGAGTGAGGTCCAGTTTCTCCACAAGTTTATTGTGGATGTGTGACTTCAGTGCTTCAAAGTCGTTTGACGATTGACGAGATTTCATTGGGGCGATCATTGACTCTATCTCCGGGTCTTTTCAGACAACTTTTTAGGCACTCTTCCGGATTCGGGGTGATAGAGAGGATCTCCGGCTTAAGTCCTATATGGAAAATAGGTCACAAATCGTGGCGGTGTCGGAAGGATTACGTCGAATTGTTGCACGAAATCCACAAATGCGGCGTCCTGTGCTCGCATTCAGCTTCCTGTCGTAACGGCTGCGACGATGATGACGGCGGTGGGAACAGCCTCGCGCAGAATCTGCTTGCTCTGGCGGGAACGGCATCTGGAAGCGGCAGTCTGTTCACGGGCGCTCGACGCGACCCTTGGTGTGAAGCCGCTGACCTGGCAATCACTCAGCAGTTGTTGTCTCGACTCAACCCGCCAGGTATTTCTGCAGGGAGGAACGATACCACTGCTGTCCCGCTACCTGATCACTCACTCTTCGCCGAACAGAGCGATGCTTTTACCTGTACCGCTTTCACCAGCGGCACTGCGACACTTACTTTCGATGGTGCGGCGGTCGTTCTTCAGACATCGTCAATGGCTCATCTTCCTGGCCACCTCGGGAAAAATGCAGACGTTCTCGCTTGGTAAGCCGCATAATCCGGGCGGCGAGCTGTGATCGTTTTCTCTAAAAGTGTCACGCCTGACACCTTGAGCAAAAAAAACGACATCAGCAGTGGGCTGAACACAGTCCAGCCAGCTCCGCCGGGGGCTGAGATGAGGTAAAGGCCCCACCAGATGCAGAAATCGCCGAAATAGTTGGGGTGTCGAGTCAACCGCCAGAGCCCGCGGTCCATGACTTGTCCGGCGTTATTCGGATCCGCCTGGAATCTGGCCATTTGCCAATCTCCGACAGCTTCAAAAAATAGGCCGATGCACCACAGGCTCACGCCCACCATTTCAAGCCAGCCGAGCGGCGATGTTGAAGCCTTGAACATCGCCACTTGAATTGGCATGGCTACGATCCACAGGATGACACCCTGCAGTAGGAACACGGTCAACAAACTCACCCACCAGAAACGCGATCCATGGTACTCACGCATGGCTTTGTAGCGGCGGTCTTCTCCGTGGCCGAGATTTCGCCAGAGCAAATACAATGAGAGTCGCAGACCCCAGAGTGTTGTGAGTGCCGCCAGCAGCAGGGATCGAGCGACGTTCTGAGTTGCCGGAGTCGTGAAATAAGCATAGCCAGCTACGATGATGAATCCCGTTCCCCAGAATGGATCCACAACACTGGCGTCTCGACACCAAAGACTGATCAGCCACAGAATGGCCATGGTCGTCAACACGACCACAATCACACCGAGAACTTTTGTCAGCAGCACCGTCATAATTCACTTCGCATTCGGCCGCAACAAAGAATGTGCGACAAACCACTCTGTACCACCGGCGTAGCCGAAAAGCTCAGCCACCGCAAGAAAGAACAATCGCCAGCGATGGAACCAGCGGCGAGCTTCGTCACGACCGTAGGTTGCCGTTAAAATGGGCATCACTTCGGCAGAGTTCGCATCCATGTTTTTGAGCCATGCTTCAGACGTCCGTTGATAGTGGGTGCCGTCCCAGCGCCATTGTTGCGTAACGCTCATGTGTTGGTTGAATTGTTCCAGCATGTTTTCGCTGGGCATGATTCCACCCGTGAAAAAGTAACGCCCCATCCAATTGGCGTCACCATTGGTTTCAAACGGATACAGGAAGTGACGATGGCAAAAATGATGGACAAACAAACTGCCGTCCGGTCGCAGCCATGACGCGATGTTCTGAAGTAGTAATTCGAAATTCCGCATGTGTTCAAACATTTCAACAGATATGACGCGGTCAAAACCATTTGGCTCAATGGCAAACGTGTTCATATCGGCCGTAATGACACGCAGGTTTTCAATGCCCCGTGAGGCAGCAGTGGATTCAATGTAACTTCTCTGCGGAGCGGAATTAGAAACGGCTGTGATGCGACTGTTTGGAAAGTGTTCAGCCATCCACAGTGAAAGTGAGC
>JANOZG010000143.1:0-49773 GCA_031429275.1 Planctomycetota bacterium | reverse complement strand
GCGCCGACGTTGACGGCGATTGCCAATCCAGCGGCGATCCTGGAAGACGCGGGACAGCAAACGGTGAACCTCGCCGGCATCGGCAGCGGTGCCGCCAACGAAACGCAGACGTTGACTTTCACCGCCACGTCAGCAGCTATTTCATTAAGGATGATCACGACACATGGCGCAACGATTGCTGGCCTTCCATGAAATCGAAGTTCATGCACGAATTCACGTTTCAGCAGGGTCAGGCCGTGTTTCTGGAACAAGTGCCGATGGGCGAGCATACCTGGAGAACGCGCCGCTGGGGAAAAGATCTGCAGGTGTGGATGGTCGAAGGACGCGACTTTCGCAGCCCGAATACAGATCCTGACGGACCGGAAAAGACCATTTGGGGAGCGGAGCAGAAGGACTGGTTTCGGAAGTCTTTGGAACAGTCCGACGCGACATTCAAAATCCTGATCAGCCCAACACCCGTTGTTGGCCCTGATCGACCATCAAAGAAAGACAACCACGCGAATGCCGGATTCGCACACGAAGGTGCCGAGATTCGCAGCCTGCTGGCTTCACAGAAAAATGCATTCGTGATCTGCGGCGATCGTCATTGGCAGTATGCGTCTGTCGATCCCACGACGCAACTCCGCGAATACTCTGTCGGTCCAGCCAGCGATGAACACGCCGGCGGCTGGAAGAAAGATGATTTCATGCCGGAATACCACAAATACATGAAAGTCATCGGCGGATTCTTGTCGGTTTCTGTGGATCGCGAAAACAACAGCCCGGTTATCACCTTTCGCCATCACAGCACAAAGGGCGAAGTGGAGCATGAGGACCGCATTAGCGGCCATTGATTTCATCAGCCAGAAGCCGCTGGAGGAATGTCATTGGCGGCAAGGGCTTGCCCCTGGATGTAGGAGTACATGCGCCAATGCTGGTCTGGTGGAAAGACAAGATTCAGGGCGGCCACGTTTGTGACGACCTGATCGAATTCAGTGATTTTCTGCCAACATTCGCGGAATCGGGACGAGCGACAATGCCAGCCGATCGTCCGATTGATGGCGGCAGTTTCCTGGCTCGACTCACGGACGAACCATATAAACCGCGAGATTCGATCTTTCTTCACTACGACAGAGATCCAGACAAGGCCACGCCAGAATACCGTCAAGTGCGATCGTTCTTCGACGGTCTCTTCAAGCTGTATCTGGACGGACAAATGTTCGGCGTTCTGAACGACGTTGAGGAAGAGCACCCAATTGCGCCTTCCGAAGCCGAGTCGAATGGCCTCGCAGTGAGAAAAAAGTTGCAGACAACTCTTGACGCGATGTGGCTCGTCCTCGAAGTTTTCTGGCCTCCGAAAGAAAGGCACCAGACCTTGTTATAAGTCTGTCGGCGCAACGGCATGTCTTCATGCCGATTAGGACTTGCGATTGTTCGCCAGCTTGTGAACCATAAAGGACGTTATGGTTCATGGAGGCGCATGGGGGACTTGACGCAGGATCTGGTTGTTCTGAAGCCAAAGAGCGGTCTGGATGTGCCGGAGTTGGTTCAAGGGAGATTGAAATAGTAAAGAAGAAAAGTGCGGAATTCGAATCGTTTGTGGCTCATGCCAGCGTCAGGGAAGGAGCGGCAGTTGCGGGCGATGCAGTCGGCATACAAGATCGAAGTGCACTTCCTGGGCGGCCTGAATGCAGCCCAGATGAAACCTTTAAGGCGGCGACCGATCGCTGGACAAAGGTAATCATCGGTGACGTGCCAAGCGTTGTTGACGGCGGGGAATTGATCGACGACCTGTTGATCGAGTCGCAAGGTGTACCGATTGACGGACCGGGAGGGATTCTCGGCCAAGAATCCCAGCGAAATCGGCTAGCGCTTCAGGCGTGTGTCGATTGGCTAAGGTAAATTCATTTCTACGTTAGCCTTAGCGCATAAAAAATCTCGCTGTCGTGGCCTGACAGCGAGATTCTAGCAGAGAACTGCGTTTTTGAGCGGAGAGAGGGAGATTCGAACTCCCGGTACCTTGCGGCACGCCGGTTTTCAAGACCGGTGCAATCGGCCACTCTGCCATCTCTCCGGGGCGGATGCTATTGCGATCCTTGAGTCGTGTCAACGACGACTCAACCGGAACAGACACAAAGACGGCAGACTGGTTCGATTTGAGAAAATTCAGGCCGCTCGACGCTGTGGAATTGGTGTCGCGGCTGGGAATGCGATTGTAGACTGGCCTCCAAGTGCGTTGCTCAAACCTTCTACGATTCGGTCCAGATGGGCTTCCGGCAGTTCGGTGTAGATCGGAAGTGACAGCACCTCTGCAGAAGCACGTTCCGCTTCAGGCAAATCGCCCTTTTCGTAACCCAGATACTGGAAGCATTCCTGCATGTGCAGCGGAATTGGATAGTAGACCGCACAGCCGATCTGCTGTTCCTTCATAGATTTGATCACCGCGTCACGGCGTCCGCCGGTAATGCGTGTTGTAAACTGATTGAAGACGTGACGACGATCTGGCAACACACTCGGAAGTGTAATGGCATCCGTCAGGCCGCGTGCTGAAATCATTTCCTGGTATCGAGCGGCATTGCGAGTTCTGCCTGCGGTCCATGCATCTAAATGCCGCAGCTTGACACGGAGCACGGCCGCTTGAAGTGCATCAAGTCGGCTGTTGTATCCGACTTCGACGTGATTGTATCCGCCTTTGTCTCCGTGAACTCGCAGACGTTTCAGGCGTTCGGCGATTTCAGGATTGTCCGTGGTCATGATGCCGCCATCGCCAGCACCACCCAGATTTTTGGTAGGGAAGAAGCTGAAACAGCCTATCGAACCCAGTACGCCAGCTCGGCGACCCTGATATTCGGCACCGATGGCTTGTGCTGCGTCTTCAATAATTGGAATCGCATGAGCAGCCGACAATCGCCACAGTGGCTCCATTTCGGCACACTGGCCGAAGATGTGAACAGGCATGATGGCTGATGTCTTCGATGTGATGGCACGTTCGACTTGTTCAGGGCAGATGTTGAAGCTGTCAGGCTCGATGTCGACTAGTACTGGAATCGCACCTACGCGATGAATGGCACCGGCGGATGCAAAGAATGTGAATGGGCTGGTGATAACTTCGTCGCCGGGCTTCACGCCGGCGGCCAGCAATGCCAGGATCAACGCATCGGTGCCAGAAGCACAGCCGATGGCATACCGAGAATCGCAGTAGGCTGCGATTTCCTGTTCCAGCATCGCGACTTCTTCACCCAGAATGAAGCTTTGATTTTCGAAGCATCGATCAACGGCATCGCGAACTTCACTTCGAATCGTCTGGTACTGAGCAACCAGATCGATAAATGGAATCGGCTGGGACGATTCCGTTGTGTGAGCGTGTGACTGAGTGACGGACATGAAGCGACTCCATTCGCTGCTGTAGATCTTACGATTCAGGCACGGCCCGAACAGTGGTGGGAAGGTATGGCTTCTGCGCTGTGATTGTCAAGACGAACGAACCGGCAATCTGTGCCGATAAAGGCTTGCCATCGAACAACTTACAGCCCTGCAGCCGCCAGAACAAGCTCTCTCCTTATCGACTGCCACGGCTGGCAAATTGGGTCGATAATTCCGGATTTTCAAGCGCGGGAAAATTCGACTGTCACTGTATTGGTTCAGAATAGGTCAACAAATCCTTGAAATACGTACGAAAACGGCCGCCTCGCAGACTTCCAGCGACCGCAAGTTCGGACGTTTGAGAACCAGCGACTGTCGCTTCCGTCCACTTCCCGCCGGAAATTCTGGCGTCATCCAAAAACACGCCTTTCGTTCGCGACGTTTTGAGCGGACAGGTAGATTCCCATAAAATTCGCGGCCCGCGACTACATTCGATCGCGATAACTCGACGATCAGACGGGCTCGTCAGTTCAAGTCCGAGCAGCCACGTATCCGGCAACGGTTCGGCAGCATCACCCGAAACCTGGCTGAGGTCACCGTAGCAAAACGCCAATTGTTCATGGTCTTTCCGCAATTCAAAAAAGCCCCGGGCCAGCTTGCCGTTCAAATGATCGCAGGCTGTGAGGCTTGTAGCATGCTTTTTGACTCGAAACCGCCAGGCAGCGTCAAGGGAGTTCTGCATATCCTGCGCTGCGCGACGGAAGTATCGACTGACTTCGCAGGCGAGTTGTTCGACTTGTTCATCGGGATGTTCTGACACTGTGCAACTGTTGGCCAGGTCACTCAGAAAATCGCTTGTGATTGACGAAGCAGGATCCAAGGTTGGCGGCTCGAAGGTCCGACCGGTTGTCGCTCGACACGCCTCAGCGATCACGGCTGAACGATCGGGATCCGTCAGCCGCAGGGACGTCTTCATATCAGCCATCGCGTGAAGTGCGCCGGTGACTGAAACACCAGCCACGGATTGCAAAAAGCTGGCGAGCGAATTTAACGCCAGTTGGAGTTCATTTTGTTCCGAATCAGACTTCGACTTGCGAATGCCGTCAAGCGTCAATCGCAGATCAAAACGCTGTTCGAAGCCATCACGCCACTTCTTCAAATTGGCTTCTGTGGCTCCGTGAATATGACTGGTAAAAAATGCTTCCAGATGTTTGGCGATGATTTCTCGTTCTTCGCGAGGCAGCATGGCTGGGTCCGCCAGATGCAGTCCGGCCGACCTGTGATCGGCAAGACATCGATAAAGATAAATCCGGTCGTATTCGCTGCGGAGCGGCAATCCGGTGACGTGCCTTAAACCGTTTCGCAGGCTCTCTCCGGACATTGGAAAACTGTGTACCAACTCCACCAGTTCTGCACCCAGAATCCATCCGGTATCACGCTGGCGAAAACCTGTCCCATAGATGCCTGCAACCTCCACGCCGATCACAGTGACAAGATCGTGCAGAGTTGCGATGGCTTGCCGATCGACGACGTTTTCAATGACCTTCTGAGCACCGCGTTTGCCGAGTTCCGTTGCGAGCCACCACGCTCCGATCGTCGCGGGATTCGTCGCTGCGGCCAGCTTGCCCGCGTATAATCCTCGTGATAGATATTTCAGCCACGGCGATGCTTTTTGATAAACACCGTAACTCGTGATCGCTTTCTGCATGTAGCCATATAACTTGTTGGCGTTGTAATGCTGCACACTCACAGGAAGTTGTTCGAGCAGCACCAGCACGTGCAGGCAGATGCGGCTGGCAGCTCGCGCGAGCTGCTCGAAGCTCGTTTCCAGCAGTGGATTCTGACTTGTCGGATTGTAGATCTTTGCGACCTGCTTGATCAGATTCATCGCTTCGATGCGAATCGATTCCAGATCGACTTTGCCGCTGACCGTATAACCATTGCGACGAATCTTTTCGTAGACTCGTTCGGCTTCCGCCTCAAGTAGCTTTCGAACACTGCGATCCTGCTCCGTCAGCTTTTGCAGTTCACCAGACGACTTTTCTGCATGGACGTTTTCGGCAGGATATTCGAGGAATTCATGAAACTTCGCAAACCGCGACGCCAAATCGCGTTCACGTTCCTGCAATCGTTCTTCTCGAAAGTCCAGATCACACTTTAATGTCAACCGAATCCGATCAAACTCTTCCTGCTGTTCGAAGAGTTGTTGCTGTTCACGGGAGATCTTTGCCCGCAACGCCAGCATTTCCTGGTCTACGTCGCCTTGTCGCGGCCACAACCAAAAGAGACTGCCTGGCCCGATCGCAGCTGCCACCAGAAGTATCCACCAGCCAGCGCTGGCGGTTTCAAGACTGCTGACTGCGACTCCGATCATGGCGATGGAAGCCAGAGTCATCAGTGAAGCAGCAGTCCAGAATCGACGTTTGGTCATTTGTGATGTCCTGCCCGTAGCTCGATTCTCCGGAGTCGAGATGGGTGTCTGGTATTGCTCGACGCTGGAGAATCAAGCTACGAGCTGATTCGCGGTGTCGATAAACAAAGAAACGCCGACGAGTTTAAAGACTCGCAGGCGTTCCTGTTAGATCATTGGATTTCAGAACAAAACTTCTACTTCTTCAATTCTGCTTCGATCATACTCACAACTTCATCAGCATCTGGTTTGGTCTTTGTGCCGAACCGGCCAACAACTTTGCCATCCTTGCCGATAACGAACTTTTCAAAGTTCCACTTCACATTATCTTTGCTCTCCGCGTGAGCCTTCAGAAACGTGTAGAGAGGATCTTCTTTGTCACCGTTTACGTCCACTTTGCTCATCATCGGAAACGTGACTTTGTACTTGGTGCTGCAGAATTCTTTGATATCTTTTTCTGATCCTGGCTCCTGACCGCCGAATTGATTGCATGGTACGCCCACGACAACCAGACCCTTTTTGCTGTACTTGTCACTCAGTGCCTGAAGTTGTTCGTATTGTGGAGTCGCACCGCACTTGCTGGCAACGTTTACGATCAGCACAACCTTGTCTTTGAATTCAGACAATTCAACTTCTTTACCTTCGATATCTTTCATTTTGAATTCATGTATAGAATCCGCCGCCATTGAAGTTGTTCCTGCCACAAAAATCATTCCCAGAACCAGAGTTTGCCAGAATTTCGTCATTTGTATTTCCTCGTCAGAAAACCTTGTCAAGACACCCTGCAGCCGAAACACTACACGAAGAGACGGATATCCGATTTCCTGATCTCGTGCCGTTACAAGCGCCGCACTTGTACGGTATTGTTACCGCGAACCGCGAATAGGCAAGTGTTTTACAGGATTGGGTGCTCGCTCAATCGACGTACGAAGGATTATTCAGGGGTTTACATCCATCCATGTCAAATCGGTGGGATCAGAATCGCGTGTCACTGGCACGCAGATTTTTCCTTGCAACCGGCCTGCAATGTGGCGTCATTGTGGTTCTGGGATTCGCCTTGGGCTGGATGTTAGATCATCCCGCACCAACGAAGGATCTGCGACTTCCGGCCGCATTCCAGTTCGGAACGATGCTTCTCGCGGCGGGAAGCTGGTCTCTGCACGATGCACATACAAACGTTCGTCTGGAGCGACAGCCACGTTTTCGACGATCACTGATTTTTGCCCTGGTCGCCGCAGTGCTGTTTGTCGCCGTTCAATCTTACGGTATGTGGGCGCTGATAAAGTCCATTTCCCCTGACCTGGAAATGCAGACAAGCGTCCACGGCATGGTCATTATGTTTGCCACAATTCACGCCATGCATTTCATCGTGGCCCAGTCGGTGCTGCTGTGGGTCACGCTTTCAGCCTTTACGGATCGATATGATCACGAATACTACTGGGGCGTGACTTTTGCCGGCTGGTGCTGGCATGTCCTGGGGATTGTCTGGATCGCGATTCTTTGTATCTTTGCAATTGCGGCGGTTTAGATTTGAGACCGGACAAGACCGTTGGACGGGTCTCTTCACATCAGGACGGGACTGGAGTCCCGTCCTGAGCCAGCACTCCACTAAAAAATCGGCCCCGGCATCCATGGGCAGAATTCTTCATCGCCGATGCCTTGAGCTTCGCTCAACGTTTGTTCGCCGCTTGCCGTTGAAATGATCTTCTCGAAGATCTCCCGTCCAACAGATTCGACGCTTGCACCTTCCAGAATTGAGCCAGCATTGATGTCCATGTCATCTCGCATGCGATGATACATCGGCGAATTCGTGGCCACTTTAATTGTCGGAGCTGGCTTACATCCGAAACAACTGCCTCGACCTGTTGTGAAGACAACGACCTGGCAGCCACCTGCAACCAGTCCTGTGACGGAGATCGGATCGTATCCCGGAGTGTCCATAAACGTAAAACCACGCTCGGTAATCGGTTCGGCAAACTGATAGACAGCTCGCAGCGGCGCGGTGCCGCCTTTGGCGACAGCGCCCAGTGACTTTTCGATAATCGTCGTCAGACCGCCCTGTTTGTTTCCGTACGACGGATTGTTGTCGATCGAAGCGTTGTTCTTCCGCGCGTACTCTTCCCACCAGTGAATCTGATCCAGCAGTCGATCTGCCACGGCGCGACTGACGGAACGGCGAGTCAGTAATTGTTCGGCTCCATAGACTTCAGGAGTTTCGGCCAGTACAGAACCGCCGCCGTATGCGACCAGTAAATCGCTGGCATAGCCCAGTGCCGGATTCGCCGTGATGCCGCTGACACCATCGCTGCCGCCGCATTGCAGCCCGAGAGTGAGTTCCGCGATCGAGATCGGTTCGCGTCGAGCGGAATCTGCATGGCCCATCAACTCCCGCATCACACCGACCGCACGATCCACAGTCTTGCGAACTCCACCAACTTCCTGGATATTCAATACCATTGGCAAAGAATCATCAGGCTCACGCAGCGACGCGCCGCCCAGCTGGATAAGTCCCTGCGATTCCTGAAGATGCCCGGCCTGAGCGGTCTCACAACCGAGTCCAAGGACAAGGCACGCCGCGATGTTCGGATGTCGGGCGAATCCAGCCAGAGTCCGATTCAGCAAATGATGATCTTCACTGTTATACGCGAACGCACAACCGCTCTTATGGACGACTGGAATCACGCCGTCGATGTTTGGGTACTTGCTGAGATCCGACTTCGCAAGTTCCTGCGCGACGTAGCGCGATGTCGTAGCGGAACAATTCACAGTGCTGATCAGCGCGATGTAGTTTCGAGTTCCCGCGCGGCCGTTCTTGCGTCGGAATCCCATGAACGTACGATTATCGACAGGTTTCGGAAACTGCACAATGTCGGTAGAGAATTCATAGCCCGCCTTGTCGCGTTCGCTGCTGACATTCTGAACATGAACCCACTGCCCGGCCCCAATATCGACACTGGCTGTACCGATTGGCTGGCCAAATTTTCGAATCACATTGGTGTTCGGAATATCGCTGAGTGCCACTTTGTGATTCGCTGGAATCGCGTCCACAAGTTTCAGTGTTTTGCCGGCGATAGTCACAGTTTCGCCAGCATGTAAAGCTCGCCGAGCGACAGCGACATTGTCAGTGGGATGGAGAATCAGCAGCGGTTCCAGAGCGGTCACGGGATTTCCTTGAGTTGTGTTATACTCCGCAGTGTATTTTGGAACGCGTACTGCGGACCATTGCATCTTCTTATCAATCTCGGAGTTTCACAAGTCCGAGTCGTCTGGCGGAATTTAGGATTTGGTGACACAATTGACAGAGAATGTCTGGAAATGGCAGGCCGGACCAAGCGCAGCGCCGTTCCGGCAGATCACCTTGGTGCCGGAACTGCCCTGCGCTTGATCCGGCCTACTTCAGAACCCGAAAAATCGGACCGTGATTGCAGCAACATTGGATGAGGTATTGAATGTCTGGTCAGAATCGACTGATTGCCGCGTTGATCGGTAGCATCTGCATCACGATTTTTAATTCGCCGCGATCTTCAGCCGACGAAGCTCCAAAACCAGCCGTTCGCGAAGTTCAGATCGACCCGATCAGTCGCAACTTCATGGCTCCATTCATGGAAGACGTTGTTCGACCGGAAGCTGCAGGCCTGAAGTACGAAGAAGTCTTCTTTCCGAACACCACAAAGGAAACTTTGCGCGGCTGGTACATATCATCTGCCGTTTCAGAAAAGCCTACAGGTTCAGAAAAGACCGTACTGTTCTGCATGGGAAACACGGGCAACATTTCGTGGATGTTGCTGTACGCCAAACTGCTGGCGGAAGATGGCATCAACGTTATGCTGTTTGACTATCAGGGCTTCGGCGGAAGTTCAGGCATCGCGACGGCCATGTCTTTGCTGAGCGATTCTTTGAGTGCTTTTGATTACCTGACAACAACGCGAGGAATTGCCGCAAAGGATATCGGTGTGTTTGGCGTCTCGCTGGGATCGCCGCTTGCAATCGCTGTGGCTGCTGAACGCAATGCAGGAGCGGTTGCTGTTGAAGATGTCCTGCTGCCGACTTCACAAATTGATTCCATGAAACACCTCGTGCCGGACACCCTCGCCAATCGCATGGCGATTGCTGGTTTGCAGACTGTTCTGCTGCCCAAAGTCGAACCAATGATTAACATTCCAAAGCTGAAATGCCCGCTCTTCCTGATGCATGGCGAGCGGGACTGGTTGCTGCCTCCAACAGGCACGGTCAAAGCCGCTAAGGTCGCCACGGTGCCGACTCGAGTCTGGATCATGGAAGGTGCCGGACACGCCCCAGAAACGCTGGAAGTCAACGAACTGGAATACGCCAGCCAGATACCTCGCTTCTTTCATGAAGCGTTGAATGAAAAAATGGCCGAGCCAACGGTTACGCTGGTCTCGCAGAAGAACGGCGATGAATGGACGGCAACAGTCACGGTGGCCAGCGATGAAACTGATGTGAACGCTGAGGCCACAGCCTGGCAGATTGTTGTCGGTTCCGCCGATGGACAGTTTCGATTTGCACGTCGGCATTCAGACGGACAATTCAAGATCGATCTCTCGACTCCGTTTGAACCTGTACATGCCTCAGCGATTGCGTTTGAGAATTTCGAATCTCAAGCCGACGGCACGTGGCAACCGAAGCTGTCAGAGCTATCGCAGGCGTTAGGAAAATTTCGCCAGTTGCAACAAGGAATAAAGCAAAACTGTCGATGGCAGCAGAAAGCAATCACGGTTGAAAATAACAGGAGAAGCTTCCCGGTTTCGCACCGTGTGCCACAGGATTGGGATTGGTTTCAAGCACAGTTGTTGCCGGCAGACTCCATTCACCCGGGCGTACGTCCTCGCTACGCGCGTGAAATTGCTCAGTTTTATGTTCGTCTCCCGCTGGACGACCAGGCGACTAATCTTCCTATCGTGCATTCGATGCTGCAATATCTTCCGGATGATCCCGACAAGTATTATCAGCTCGACAATGCAGGTTTTCAGCTCAAACTTCAGGACCAGGCAATAGCCCGTTGCCTGACGTGCCTTGCCAGACAACAGTTTTCCGATGGTCAACTGACCGACGCCTGCTCGACACTACGTCGAGCGATCCAAGTCGCGCATCCGATGAGCCCGCTCAAGTCAGCCAACGTCGATTCGCTGACGGCTGAATCTGATTTTGATGTCGTCGTGGGAGAGAAGGGCGTTTCTTCTCAATCCCCAAATAGACGCAGACATGACGAGAGTTTCAAACCATGAGCAACGACACAAACACATCGAACACACCAGCACCAGATGGGCCGCGAATCAATATACCGCCAGATTCTTCTGCCCGAGATGCCTATAACATTGTCTCAGACACGGTCGTCGGCCTGAATGTAAGAAAGAGGGACAATGTTTTCCAGGCCAAGTTTATCGGAATCACCGTTCTTCTTTTGGCTGTGATTGGCGGTGCTTCCGCCGCGTTGAATCCTGGCTGGAGTCTACCATGGTTCGGAGGCGCCTTGGTCGGCGCGTTTGCTGGTTTAATCATCGGTGTTTTCGCCAGCGGTATCTTTCTGATGATCTATCGTGCTGTGAAACATGTGAAAGGCGAGCATGAATAGTTGGGCTGAGCGCTCGCATGAACAGCGTTGATTCTGGAGTGCACTTGTGTTCCCAAAGCCAGCGATAAGCTCTTGGCTTTGCTATGCAGCGTGGGTATAGTGCGTTTAACCGGCTGGCCACAAATCGTTGCGTCTTGTCTGTCCCGGCGCTCGATCCAGTGCTTCCAAAAGATTTCGCACCTTCCATCTGCCAGTGAATTCCATGTCGATCGCATCTGAAACGACTCGTAAATCGCCGACGAAACTGACGTACAACGAATACGTTCTGTTTCCAGAGGACGGCAATCGTCATGAAATCATTGACGGACGACACTACATGAACTCTGCACCTGTGCCTCGTCATCAAGCCATTTCTCGCCACATTCAGTTCCAGCTGTATCAACAGATTGAAATGATGCAACTTGGCCAAGTGATCAATGCTCCGATCGATTTGCAACTTAGCGACGTTGACGTTGTGCAGCCAGATCTGGTTGTTGTTCTGGCGGAAAATCGCATTATCACTCAAACCAGAATTCGTGGCGTGCCGAATCTTGTGATCGAGATACTGTCGCCATCAAATCGCAAGCACGATACGGAGCTCAAAAAGCAGCTTTACGAACAGTATGCAGTGCCTGAGTACTGGATTGTTGATCCAGATGAGTGCATTATAAGCCGTTATCGACTGGACGATGCCGGGAAGTTCTCGGTAGCAGCGGAATTCAAGCAAGCGATTACGTTTGAGCGAATTCCCGGCGGAGCTACTGTTGACTTAACCCGAGTCTGGTAGCATCAGCACCGGTTGGCCGTGAAGAATCAGGAAGCAAAGCCCTCTGATGGCTGCAGCAACCAATCGGCCAATCAGAGGATTCACATCTCCCGCTCGCCGAAGGAATCCATTAGTGCCAACCGCGTGAAGAATATGCTGCGATCATGAATTCCTTTGTTACCAACATTCAAGCCGCAGCTGAACTGCTGCAAGCCGGTGGGCTCGTGGCGTTTCCAACAGAGACCGTATACGGACTCGGGGCCGATGCGACGAATCCAATCGCTGTGGCTCGCATCTTTGAAGCCAAACAACGGCCGACGTTTGATCCGTTGATCGTTCATGTGGCTGATATCTCACAAGTACACCAGGTCGTCAGTGAGTTTCCGGAAACGGCACGATTGCTGGCTGAGGCATTTTGGCCGGGGCCATTAACTCTGGTGCTGCCCAGGCGTGAAACCATTCCGGATCTTGTGACGGCCGGTTTGCCGGGCGTCGGCGTTCGGGTTCCGCGTCATTCGGTGGCTTTGAAACTGCTGCGCGCCGCAGGTCGTCCAGTTGCCGCGCCAAGTGCGAATCCGTTTGGGGGCATCAGTCCAACGACAGCTCAGCATGTAGCAGATGGACTGGGTGGCAAGGTTGATTGCATTGTTGACGGTGGTCCGTGCGAAGTCGGTTTAGAATCGACAGTGTTGTCCCTGATGAATGATCGACCGCTACTGTTGCGACACGGTGGATGTCCGGTGGAAAACATTGAACGCCTGATCGGACCTGTGGAAATTGCGATGTCTGATGCGTCTCAGGATGACGCGGCTCAACCCGCTCCGGGGATGCTCAGCCGACACTATGCCCCCGGAACAAGGCTGATCGTGATTCCTCACGATCAGACGGCAGAACCAATTGCGGGATTGCGGTGTGGACTGCTCACGGCAGGAAAATGCCGGTTTTCTGGACAATTTGCGAGAATTGACACCCTTTGTGACGATGAAAACCTGCAAACTTGTGCCGCAAACTTTTTTGCTTCCATGAGAAGTCTCGACTCATCCGATCTTGACGTTATCATCGCCCATGAATTTCCCGCTCACGGCCTTGGCGTCGCCTTAAATGATCGTTTGCGGCGAGCCGCCCATTCAGCAGATGCTTTCTGACCATTCTCCAGACCCGTCCAGATACAAAGTAAATCCGATGAATAAGACATCCTGGCTTGTTGTGACAACAGCGTGCGTGATTGCCGTATCTCTGCGACTGATGGCTCTGCCATGGATCAACTTCTCTGCGATGGGCGCTTTGGCGATTCTTTGCGGTGCGGTCGTGCGTCCTGCGTGGCTGGGACTTTTGATTCCGCTGGGATGCCGAGTACTGACGGATTGCGTGATTGAATCCAGAACCGGTTACGGTTTTTATGGTTCATGGATGTTTGACTACTCTGCGTACGTCGCCATCTTTGCGATCGGAAGATATCTTCGTCCGTCCAATATGCTGTCAGCGTTTGGTACGGGAATTGTCGCGGCAGCGGCATTCTTTGTAATCAGCAATTTTGGTGTATGGTGTATGCCACAGGATGGCGGTCAGTTTCTTTATCCTCGCACACTGGCCGGTCTGGCAACTTGTTTCGTGAATGCAATTCCATTTGCACGCGGAACCTTTGCCGGAGACGTCGGGTTCTCCATAGTGTTTTTTGGTGCGTTGCAGATGCTGGCTGTGACATCAACCAGCAAAGAGACCGCTGCAAAGACAGCTTCAGCGGAAGTTTGATTCACAGCTTCAGCCATTCACTGAAGAACCTCTGCCATGCTGCGTTAATCTCTGGTCCTGTTGCCTTGTGACCGCAGGCAAGCGGTACGTATTCAAATCGTGATGCAACGTTGAGCAGCTCGTACACTTCATTTGCGCCATTGATGTAGGCCGCGCTTTGGCGGTCATCTGAATGTGCAGCGGTTTCTTGATCGGTGCTGCAACCGATCACCATCAACGATCTTGGTGCGGCCATGGCGAGTAGCTCGTGATGATCGTGTTCGAATCCGGGACGAGCCGGATCGCCATCCAGAAGACTCCACGTCGTACCGCGAAGTTCCGCGACGGGATAGCTGTTCGTGTGAATGTCATCAAACGGCCGCTTCCAGTCCAGATACCACGGGTCGTGATAGTTGGAATCGCCGTGCATGGCCAAGTGTGGATCTATTGAAACTGTCGCAGTGATTTCCGGTGCGAAAGCGGCGACGTAAATCGCTGATTTGGCACTCAGCGAGAATCCAATGAAGCCCATGCGTTCAGAATCAACCTCGGGCAAACTGCGCAGGAATTCAGCTTCACGCCGAACGTCGTGAACCATTTTTCCCATGGGAAGCCAGCGTCCGAATCGCTCATAGATTTTCTCGCTGACCCCATTTTGGAAACTGGTTTCGTCTCGGTAGTTACGGATAAACGACCAGCCGGTGAGCACCACACAACCTCGCTGGGCCAGCCACGAACCCCACCAGTTTTCAGGTTCCGCATAGTCCGGCCCGGTGGATGTCCATGCGATGACGGCCGGACATTTTCCCGGCTGAGCATTGTCGGGAATGAGCAACACGTGGGGCTGCAGAAAATCTGTTTCCATTGGCAGTTTCAATTCGATCCGAGTGTAACCATCGCGTTTCTCGCGACTGATTTCAACAGACTTTGTGATGTCGCCAAACCACTTTTGATCATGGGCATCAGGATCGAGTTTTCCCAGAATCTTCGTCCATTGCTGCAGCAACTGTGGACGCCGCACGGATGCCCATTCTTCGGCAGTTGTCACCGTGCTTCCGTTGTCGGTCAGCAAAGGAGACAGCAACTCATACTGGTGTTGCTGTTTCATCAAGTCATTCGTCCAGGTCGGTGGAGTGTGATATTTTGCTTGAGCCGTTGCGATTGCGGTCCAAAGGCAACAGAATAGAGCGGCGAATGTTTTCATAGTCATGGTCCCGAATATTGTGCGGGTCTCAAAGTCGAATCGGGTATCACATGAAACGTCGTGGGCTGCTGTTTGAAACAGAGTTGAGCTGGTTTATTCTGGCCAGCGCTTTAGACGTGGCTATGACGTTTCTGGTGTTGCATCATAGCAATAACGGCATGACGCGCGCTCCGATCGTGGAGAGCAATCCGGTGGCGCAATGGTTTATCGGTCATTGGGGCTTTCGCGGAATGGCGGGATACAAACTCATCATGACCTTGATCGTGGTCGTGATTGCAGAAATTGTCGGTCGCCAAAAGCCAATGGTTGCCAGAATGCTGTTGTGGGGTGGCACGATTGTGGTTGGTTGCGTCGTGATCCACAGCCTGCGGCTACTGCTGGCCCATCGACTGTAATTCATGTCAATATCACTTTGGTCAGCAATCTTTTGGGAATTGCCCGCCAAATTGCAATTCCTGACAGGCAGCCCTTTTGTAAATTGCTTTCAGATAACGACTTACGATCCACAAAGCAGATTCGGACGATCTTGACCCGCTTTCGCTGCCCGCCGTATAGTTCGGTGCCGTGCATCACTCTCGAATCGACACGCCAGGATGGCAAATCTGTTCCTGAGTTGATTTCTGAACATGACCTTTCGCATCGATCCTCGATCCCCGTTCCAGACATTCCAGACATTCCTCTCACTCGTTTAAACGTCCTTCCCCCTCTCACCCCGGAATTCCGGATCACCTGATCCGTTCTGCCCGGTCTCTTCGTCTGCTTTCCAGAGCCCACCGTCTTGAACGCGACACTAACGGCGACTGAATGATTCATCGCTCCGTTCTGTCTGTCCTTGCCATCACTCTTGCGACAACGTTGTTGTTCGTCAGCGGTCGCGATGCGCATGCACAGAACGCAGACATGATGGCCGCATCAGTAGAACTTGTGACGGAAGATATTCAGCAACCTATTCTGATCAGTGGCAAGTACGAAGAGACATTTGCGTCCGAAGAAGGACAAGTACACCTGATCGTGGGTCGTGCGACGTTGACGCAGGGCAACTTCAAACTTTCCGGCACGAATCTGGCCGTGTTTATTTCTCGCACCGATTCCGGATTTGAAGCTGGCGTGTACGGAGAAGAGGTCGCCATCGATTCTCACGCAGGTCATCGAGACCATGCGTTCAAAGCCGTTCGTCTGGAATCACTGCAGGCACCTCAGTTCGATGTCAAAGAGTCAATACCTGGCAGCAAGGATAATCCACTGCTCCGCAAGGCTGTAAATCGTCTGTATCCCGGTGCTGATGGAGAAGTTGCGACAGTAAGTCTGCAGCTGCCGCAGGATTCATTCACGGTTCCGCTGCCAGCCACACAATCGAATGGCAATAGTTCAACGCGACGCGTTCAGATTCGGCGACGATCGAGCGATTCGTTGCAGTTTGATTCATTTGAATCGAACGAAACAGTGCCTGCCGAACAAGTGCTCATCATATCGGGTGGCGTCAATGTTCTTGTCGAGGGTCTGGATAACGTGCCGTTTGGAAGTGAGGAAATCTCTCCGGGTGTGGTCGATTTGTCTGCGGATCGCGTTGTTGTCTGGACACAGGCCGGTGAAGGTCCGGCCCTGGAAGCTGGTGGTCAGGTCATGCAGCCGAAAGAATCGAAGTTGCAAGTCTACCTGGAAGGCAACATCGTCATTCGACAGAACAAAAATGTCATCCATGCGACTCACGCTTTCTTCGACGCCAACTCGGACCGCGCACTGATGCTGAATGCCGAACTGCGGGCCTTCCTGCCGACGACAGGGAGTGATTTTCGATTGCGAGCAAAGCGCATGCGAATGCTCAGTCGGGATCGTTTTCATGCTCAAAACGCATGGGCCACGACAAGTCCGTACGGCGAACCCGGTTATCGCATCGAAGCGAGCGATATCTTTGTAGCGCCGGGCCCTGGTTTGTTTTCCGGCACCGATCCGTTTACTGGTCAACCGGTGATGAAACAATCAACGTGGGTGACGAGTCACAACAATAAGTTTGTCGTTGGTGACACACCGGTGTTCTTCCTACCCAAGATCAGCGGCCCGGCAGAAGACCCCGGAATTCCGCTTCGCAGAGCTGTCGTCACCAGCGACAGCATTTTTGGCGTGCAAGTGAAAACAGTCTGGAATATGAATCGGCTGTTTGGGCTTCCCAAGATGCCCGGTATGGAATGGGATCTCCTGGCCAACTATATGTCCAAACGCGGTCCCGGCGTTGGCACGGCAGTCGATTACAGCGGGACAAATAACCTTGGCTCCTATCAGGGCAAAGGTATTGGCATGTATCAATACGACAGCGGCAACGATAACCTCGGGCTGGACCGTCGCAATCTGGTGCCGGAAAGCAGCAATCGTGGAGAAATCACTTACCGCCATCGTCAGAATCTTCCGGGCGATGCGCTGGTCTTTGGTGAAATCGGCTACTTGTCGGATCGCAACTATCTGGAGCAGTACAACGAAATCCGCTTTGATACTGAAAAAGATGTCGAAACGGTACTGGGAGTTCGCCAGGACTTGGGCGCATACTCTGCCATGCTGTGGGGCCGTGCTGATCTCACTGGATTCGAAGCGACTACCGACTGGCTGCCGCGAGCAGATTTGTACAGCTTTTCGCAGCCGCTGTTTAATGGACTGCTCTATTGGAGTAGCCATACCAGCGCGGGCTATGCGGATTCCCAACAGCTTCAGCCGCCTACCGATATGAATGATCCGTATACACCGTTGGGGATGACGTACAATACCAACGGATCTGGTCTTGTCGCGATGACTCGGCATGAATTGACAGCACCAGTGATGGTCGGACCCATCAATCTGGAACCGTTCGTCATGGGTGAAGCTGCTTACTGGCAGCAAGGATTCACTCCGGATGCGACATGGCATCCAGGCGGCACCAACGACAGCGTCAATCGCTATCTGATGAATACTGGCGTCAGAGCGAGACTTACAGCGACGCGTGTGTTCCCGTTTGTCCGCAGCGATATTCTTAATCTGAATGGACTGGCCCATAAGCACGACACTCTTCTGGAATACGCGTATACTCAATCGTCACAGGACTTGAACCAGATTGCTCAATACAACGAGATTGATGACAACGCGCAAGAACGATTCAGAGCTCGATATACCACGCAGGTCTTTCCCGGCGTGGTTCCGGCAGAATTTAATCCTCGCAACTACGCATTAAGAAATGGCGCGGGCCTGTGGACAAGTGCTCCGTATCACGAAGTTGCGGACAACTTTCAAGTGCTGCGACTGAGTTTTCGTAATCGCCTGCAGACGAAGGTTGGACCGACCAACGCACCGCGAATTCGCGACTGGATGATATTGGAAAACGGAGCCGCATATTTTCCAAAATCCGACCGCGATAACTTTGGCCAGGATTTCGGCCTGCTGTTTAATCACTACCGCTGGAACCTCAGCGACCGCACCAGCGTACTAGCCGATGCCAATTGGGATTTGTTCGAGAATGCCCAGAATCTGTGGAGTGTTGGGGTTCTCAGCCAACGAAGTCTGCGAGGCAGCGTATATCTGGGATATCGCCAGGTCAAAGCGACCAACTATCTGGACAGCCAGACATTGATCGGCAGTTACAGTTACCAGATGAGCCCGAAGTGGATTTCGACGGCCTCATGTGCATACGATGTTGCAGCGGGTGAAGCCCGAGGCACGTCGGTCACTGTGTCAAGAGTCGGCCTTGACTGGATTCTACACATGGGGGTTGGTCTGGACTTCAGCAAGAGCAACGTAGGCTTTGGCGTTTCGCTGGAACCACGCTTTGGACCACCTTCACCAACGAATCTGAGCTACTTGCTGGGAATCCAGTAACACCTATGATGCGTTCCTGACGAGAACTTTCAATATCAGGGAACACATCGCTCATGGATACCGAAGACTATTTGATTGACCATGCCGGATTCGACTGGAAAGAACTGCTTGGTTCGTGGGAATGGCTGCTGGAAGACGAAATGGAAGTCGCTCCATGGCTGATGAATCGCTTCGGTGATCTGTTTTTTGTCGATGAACTTGGCGCTGTAAACTGGCTCAACATCAGCGACGGCGAACTGACAGAAGTTGCATCATGCGAAGAAGAGTTTCTCGAAGTCCTCGAAGATTCCAACGATGCCGATGACTGGTTCCTGATGTCCTTGACCGATGCGGCCGTGGCTGCCGGAAAAACGCTTGGTCGCGGCCAGTGCTATGGTTTCAAAACGCTGCCTGTCCTGGACGGTGAATTCGACGTCCCCAATATCCTTGTCGTATCAGTGGCTGACTACTGGCGATACTGTGGTCAGATTCACGCTCAACTCGACGGCCTGCCCGATGGCACGGAGCTTGAAATCGACATCCCGGATCTGGAATCGTCCGTTTGAGGATCCAAGTATCTCGTAGGACGGGACTCCAGTCCCGTCCTGATTTTTTGGATGTTCGTGGACGGGACAGGAGCCCCGTCCTGCGTTCACGGTGACTTGCAGAATCCTTCAGCCATTTGCGAATCAAAATATCGCACCGGCCTTTCTACGCAGGATTGAACTCACATGACCAATCGAATTGCGGTCAGTTTGCTGTGTCTGTATCTGACACTGTTCACGTGTGGATACGCTTCTGCTCAGGAAGTGACCGAGCATTTGATCGCAAAATATGCGGCACCAACATCGGATCTGTCGCAGCTCAAGGGCATCATCGAACAGGCTCGCACAGAATGGAACGTACCGGGGCTGTGTGTGGCCATCGTCAAAGACGGTCAGGTCGTCCTGGCGGAGGGATTTGGTGTTCGAGAACTTGGCAAGCCGGAGACTGTTGATGGTGATACATTGTTTGCCATTGCGTCCAATACAAAAGCCTTTACTGCAGCGGCCATCGCCATGCTGGAAGAAGAAGGAAAGCTGCACTGGGAAGATCATGTGCAACAGCATTTGCCATGGCTTCAAATGTACGATCCCTACGTGTCGTCTGAACTTCGTATAGACGACTTGCTGTGTCATCGCAGCGGTCTCGGGACTTTCAGCGGAGACCTGTTGTGGTGGGGCACGCCGTATTCACCGGAAGAAGTACTGCGTCGTACAAGACACTTGCCCGCCAAAGGACGGTTCAGAGCGACCTATGGCTATTCGAACCTGATGTTTCTGGCCGCTGGCGAAGTGATTCGCGAAGCCAGTGGTAAGCCGTGGCCTGAGTTTATGCAGGAACGCATTCTGAAACCCGTCGGGATGACACGCACCGTGACGTCAATCACGACCCTTGAATCGCTCGGCAATTTTGCAAGCCCTCACAAACCAACGCTGGAAAAAGTCACGCCGATTCCGTGGTACAACTGGGACACCATGGCGGCAGCAGGTGGCATCATCTCCAGTGCGAATGACATGGCGAAATGGCTGCGGGTTCAGCTTGATCATGGAAAGATTGACGATCGGCACCGTCTGTTCTCTGAAGCATCATCACATAAGATGTGGTCGCTGCAGACGGTCCTGCCGTTCAATGCGGCGGCTCAAAAGCGAGTTAATTCGACTCATTTCAAAGCGTACGGGCTGGGCTGGATGCTGTCCGACTTCAAGGGCCGCAAGACTGTTTCTCACGGTGGCGGATATGATGGCATGTATTCTCAGGTGATGATGGTGCCGGAAGAGAATCTTGGCGTGGTTGTTTTGACTAACAGCATGACAGGAATTTCAACGGCTCTTGCGAATACGATCGTTGATGAGTTCCTGGGCGGCGAAAAGAAGGACTGGCTGAATCCCGGGCTGGAGCAGGATCGCAAAAATCGCACGGCTTTCTATGATCGCATCAAAGAGACCACAACACCAAAGTCAGAAGGCACTTCGCCCAGCCACGAATTGATGTCGTATGCCGGGACGTATCGGTGTCCACTCTACGGCGACGTCACTGTTTCGGCGGAAGACGAGAAGCTGGTACTGCGACTATTACCGAACGCCGAACTGGTCGCCGATCTCACCCACATGCAATTCGACACGTGGGTCATTCACTGGCGAAAGGAGTTCGCATGGTTCGCAGAAGGCACAATTCAATTCGTGCCGGACAATCACGGTGTCTTTCAGGAACTTCGAATGGACGTGCCTAACGACGATCTGTGGTTTGATGAACTGAAACCGTTTCGAATGCCGTGAGCGGATCGTCGGTGGCTGGATATTGACTCATTGTTTAACCCGTGGCCGAAAGGCCAGGCCGTGGCCTGTTGCACACAACCGTGGCCATTCGGCCACGGGTTAAACATAAAACGCATGATGTCAAAACACTTCACAGCGTGATTACCGCACAGGCACCTTCCCCAGCAGCCTTCGCAGTAATCCGATCTGGCCAGCGTGCAGCATTTCATGGTGGGAACAAAACAGTAGTCCACCAAACTTTGTGGCGATTGCTGCGTACGGCATCTCGACCGGCTCATCAAGAATGCTGTCACTGAATGTGGGAAGTTCCAGCATCGCCTGCTGGTACACACGATCGAACACTCCGCGAATTTCTTCGGGGGACGGATTCTTTGCGGGATCGGGATCCGGAGTCGTCCCCTTGCTGAACTTCTTCCGAAACGAAGACGACATCAATTCCAGATCCACGTCAGCGCGACCCCGCATGCGAAACAAACACAACCCATACTGTGCCATCGCTAAATGACCAATCTGCCAGGCAAGGTGCGAAGCGCCTTCCGATGGCTGTCGAAACCAACCCGCAGGCTCCAGATCGGAGATCAGCGAATGAGTGTATTCACGAGCAAATTGAATCTGGCCGATTGCCAGTTCCAGTCGAGATGAGGTCATGGTTTGTCTCTATATTTACGGAATGATGCGGGATTCCTGGCGTGTGACGAAGATTACCGCCAATCCTAGCTTCAATCTCACTCAGCACAAGCTATGCGGCGGTGGTTGAAGGCATCGGACTCTTGTGATAACGTCTCGCGGTAAAGGATGTCCGAAAAGGGGTCTGACCCTTTGCAGGCAAGTCAATTGTGCTGATGTTTTCGTCTTTCCGGAGAGGGTCAGACCCCTTTTCGGACCCCGCAATGTCCACAAGAGAAACGAAGAAACGCAATGCATAAGGTAACTCTACTTCCAGGTGACGGTGTTGGTCCGGAGATCGCAGAAGCCACACGAAAATGCGTCGAAGCAACAGGCGTTAAGATCGAGTGGGACGTTCAGGAATGCGGGATTGAAGTCATTGAAGCCAAAGGTGGCGTTCCGGCAAGCGTTCTGGAATCGATTCGAGCCAACGGCGTTGCTCTGAAAGCACCGATCACAACGCCGATCGGAAAAGGTTTTCGCAGTGTCAACGTGTATCTGCGACAGGAACTCGGCCTTTACGCCTGCGTGCGACCATGCAAAACATACAAGGGCGTACGGACATTCTTTGATGCCTGCAATGTCGATCTTGTGATCGTCCGCGAAAACACAGAAGACCTCTATGCAGGGGTCGAGTTCAAGGCTGGTGAACCCGTCACGGAGCAACTGATTGCACAGATCAATGCAGTCGCGACCGGAAAGAAGATTTCCACTGACCCAAAATCAACCGGCATCAGTATCAAGCCGATGTCCGTTGAAGGCACAACTCGCATCGCTGACTATGCGTTCAAGTATGCCGTTGAAAACAAACGCAAATCCGTGACTTCAATCTCCAAAGCCAACATCATGAAGTTTACCGACGGGCTATGGTACGACGTCACGCGCGCCGTCGCGAATTCGTACAAGGCGAAGCACGAATGGGCAGACCTTGCTAAGAACGTTCCACCATCTCCAAATGCAAATTCTGGCAAACTTGACGCCAGCGGCATCACATACATGGAACGCCTGATCGACAATATGTGCATGCAGTTGGTTCAGAAACCGGAACAGTATGACGTGCTCGTCATGGGCAACTTGTACGGCGATATCCTGAGCGATCTTTGTGCGGGCCTCGTCGGTGGTCTGGGTGTGGCTCCGGGAGCAAACATTGGCGTCGATGGAGCGATCTTCGAAGCCACTCACGGCAGCGCTCCGAAGTACAAGGGCCAGAACAAGGTCAATCCAACCGCGTTGATTCTGTCTGCCAAGCTGATGCTCGAACACCTTGGTGAAGCGAAAGCCGCGGCAAAGCTGGAACAAGCCGTTTCGGAAATCATCGCTGAAGGCAAAGATGTCACTTACGACATGAAAGCTGATCGTAACGACCCAACCGCCGTTGGAACTCAGCAAATGGCGGAAGCAATCTGCCGACGCATCAAACAACTTTAATTCGATAGTTCTGCAAAGCCCGGCGCATCCACGTCGGGCTTTCTCCTGCGCTGAGAATAGAGGATTGAATCAAAATCATGGACGCAACGAATCCCGTCGCCTCGGCCCCAAGTCTGAAACATCCTTCGCGCACAAATCCCAAACGTGTGTCGGACGAAAAATTCCTGAACGGACCTCAATCGCGATTTCGCGAGCTGATGATGTCGCTGAAGGCGTTTCGAGAACTCATTTCCGGATTTCGACAACTGCACTTCGTCGGACCTTGTGTCACGGTGTTTGGATCGGCTCGATTCCCGGAAACGCACCCGCACTACGAGTTTGCCAGGAGGGTGGGAGAGCAACTGGCTTTGGCGGGTTTTACCGTCATGACTGGCGGTGGTCCCGGCATCATGGAAGCCGCCAACCGCGGCGCAAAAGAGGTAGGCGGACACAGCGTGGGCTGCAATATTATTCTGCCGATGGAACAGGAGCCTAATCCGTATCTTGATAAGTTCGTGGATTTCGAATACTTCTTTGTCCGCAAACTCATGCTGGCAAAATACTCTTACGCATTTGTTGCGATGCCCGGTGGCTTCGGAACGCTGGATGAGTTATTCGAAATTGCAACGCTCGTTCAGACTGGCAAAGTGGAAGATTTTCCAATCGTTCTGGCTGGTTCGGAATTCTGGAATCCGATGCTCGACTGGTTGCGTGAAACGATGGCAAAAGGCGGCACAATCAGCGATGTTGACATCGATCGATTCCACGTCAGTGATTCTGCTGAAGAAATCGCCACGATCGTCAGTGATCTTGCGAAGAGGCGGTTCGGTCTGCAAAAAGGCGTCTTCCAACGCCGATGGTGGATGTGCGAATAATCGATGGATGCAAGCGAACACGGCCGCAGCAGGTTGGACTTTGGTCTTATGAGCAAACTCGGAGTCGATGTTTATGTTCACGTTCTGTTGTCGATTCCTGCAAAGTGAATTCGTTCTCCTCTTCGTTGCGCGCGCGGCGGTTGTTTTTGCTTTGACGTTCTGCCAGTTCAGCAACGCTGATGATGTGGTACGCCGTGCTGCGGATGGTCAGCCACTGGCGGCCAATATTCAGCGACTGATCACTGCACTCGATTCGCTCGGGGCGCCACTTGAGCGATCGATAGACGATGAAGTTCGTAAAGCTCTTGCATCCGAAGACAGCTCTGCGTTGCAAACGCTGATCGATCCTTTCGCCTTGTTTGTCGTTGAGATCAATCCTGAACTGCGAGTAAAAGTCAAACGCGGCCCTGGCGATCCCGTGTTGCAGCAGGCAGGCTATACACCGATCGTTGTTAAAGTGATTAACGATGCAACGTTGGCTCGAACGCTGAATATTTCCAGTCCTCAGGCAGGGCCAGTTTATGCCGGAGCTTCAGAAGGCATTCTGCTGCGACAAGCTCAGACAGAACTCAAGAAGAACGAAAACACAAACCGCGAACGACGCTTTCTGGACGTCGAAATGTTTGATCAATCGCCGATGACCGCAAAACTCAGCGGTTTGAATGTGGAATATGTGTTGGCGTTAATTCATTGCAGCGAAGCCGGCACAAGGGAAGCGACGATTGCATTTGATGTCGGAGACGGCACACAGGATTTGGAATTCCGCAGTCAGGTTCCGGTGTTGTTCAGCGTACGTCCTGCGGTTCCGGTGAAGTTGAGCATCCTGGACGCTGACGGCCAGCCCACGACTGCACGGCTGGAGTTTCGGGATGAGTTCGGTCACGTCTTTCCTCCGCAAGCAAAACGTCTTGCGCCGGATTTCTTTTTTCAGCCACAGATTTATCGCAAACACGGTGATGTCGTTCTGCTGCCACCCGGTGAGTTCACCCTCGAAAGCAGTCGCGGTCCTGAGTATGTTCGACAGGTTCGGAAGGTGACGGTCGAAACCGGCGAGCAGAACGGCGTCAGCCCGCCGGTAACCGGCACGCCTGAACCGCAAACACAAGTGACGCTCAAGGTCAAACTTCAACGCTGGATCGATCCAGCGCAGTTCGGCTTCTACAGCGGCGATCATCATATTCATGCCGCTGGTTGCTCGCACTACGACAATCCCACACAGGGAGTGACTCCGGCCGACATGTTTAATCAGGTGAAGGGTGAAGGCTTGAACGTCGGCTGTGTACTGACCTGGGGACCGTGCTTTGATCATCAGCGGAATTTCTTTTCGGCCGGGGCAGATACCATCAGCGAACCCAAAACCTTGCTGAAATACGACCTTGAAATCAGTGGTTTCGGGTCGGCAGCGCTAGGGCATGTCTGCTTGCTCAACCTACAAGACCAGACATATCCGGGCTCGGAAGGTACAAGCACTCAGGGCTGGCCATCGTGGACGGTTCCAGTCATGCGTTGGGCGAAGGAGCAAGGCGGCGTCACGGGTTATCCACATTCGGCCTTGCACGTGGATGCTAAGCAGGCAGCCGCCAGATTGATCCAGAATCTGGATACGAATAAGGACGGCTCACTCAGCATGGAAGAAACTCGCGGCCAGTTGCTGCCCGAGACATTCGTTGTCATTGAATCGGATCGCGATCAGAACCTGTCGCTCTCAGAACTCGAACGCAGCGCGGATCGAGCGGCGGATAAATTGCCGAACTACGCTTTTCCAGCAATGGACGGCGGCGGAGCGATGGAGATTTTTGTGAGTACATCCGAAGGCGCTTGCGACTTCATCAGCGCGATGGATACGGCTCGAATACCCGAATGGAATACGTGGTATCATCTGCTGAACTGCGGCTATCCGCTTAAGTTAAGCGGCGAGACGGACTTCCCGTGTATGAGCAGTCGGCGTGTAGGGCAGGGGCGCGTCTATGTGCAACTGGGCGATGTTCAGGAGGTTAACTTCGTCGATTGGAGCAAAGGGATTGCCGCTGGCCGTTCCTATGTATCCGATGGATACGCTCACGCCACATCGTTTGCAGTGAACGACATAACGCCGGGTAAGGAAGAGATTTCTCTGGCAGCACCATCGTCCATCGTTGTCGAAACAACGGTCGCTTTCGCGGCCGAACAACCTCAAGCGGTAGCATACGGGACTCTTCAGCCGCCCGCAGGAAAACGCACGGTTGGTGACACGGTGAATCTTCACGCACCACGCGACACGGGTTTTGTCGAAGGTGGCGAACGGCTGGTGGAAATCATTGTCAATGGTCGCGTGGCAGCTTCACAAAAAGTACTTGCCGATGGAAAGCCACATGACTTGAAATTCGACATCCAGATTCAGCAAAGCAGTTGGATTGCCGTGCGTCAGTTTCCTCAACTGCACACGAATCCGGTCAATGTCATCGTCGATGCCAAACCGATTCGAGCGTCTCGCGGCAGTGCGTTGTGGTGTGCGGAGTCTGTTAGGCTGTTGTGGAAGAATCGAAATCGTTTCATTGCCGAATCCGAACGCCCAGCTGCAAAAGAGGCTTATGTGCGATCATTGAATGAGTTTCTCCTGCGTGCTGGCCAGGCAACGGATGATGGAGACTTTTTGGTGCAAGAGATGGCGTTGGAATCTGACGGTCTGTCTGCTGCCAGGTGACAGCTTCGAAAGCATGATGGCTTAGAAACTGAAGTGGAAAGAACTATGGCAAAATACAAATTCTACAACCAGAAGCCACAATTATGATCCTGTCCGTCATGCCTTTTTCACATTCACGTAGCTTCGATTCAATATGGAACTTACATTGATACACTATTCTCCCACCAGATTGTTTAGAACGATCGCTCAAATCGCGGCAGCGATTTCTGCTGTATCAATCCTCAATGCCGTAACTGCTGCCGCCGAAGTCACTGGCAGTGTTGTCGATGCAGCATCCGGCGACAGCCTGCCATGTCGCCTTTACGTGCAAAACCTGGATTCTGGCGAATGGAACTTCGCGAAATCCAGTAGTTCAGCTGGGTCTGCGGTCGAGTACAAAAAGCAGGTCGGTCAGACCGCTTCGATTGAAATGCACACGACACTTTCGGCAGGCCCATTTGCACTGCAACTTTTGCCGGGCAAGTACCAGATTCGCGCCGAATACGGGAAAGAATTCCTGTCTGCCAACACTGAAATCAACATCGGTACAGAACCATTTGAATTCCAGCTTCGCATGAAGCGATTTGTGAACATGCCGAAACGCGGCTGGTTTTCGGGCGATACTCATGCCCATCGCACCTTGGAAGAATTGCCGAATCTTGTTGTCGCGGAAGATCTCAATGTGGCGTTTCCAATGACGTATTGGGTGCGCGACAGCAAGGAGATTCCGGCTGCATCCGGACCGGCGATGGAAGCAAAACCGATCGTTGTCGATGCAACACATCTGATTTATCCAATCAACACGGAATACGAGATTTTTTCGGTCGATGGCAAGCGACATACTCAGGGAGCCGTCTTCGTTCTCAATCACAAAACGCCGCTCAACCAGCCCACGCCGCCTGCACTTCCCGTCGCTGAAGAATCGCGGCGGCAAGGAGCGATTCTGGATCTGGACAAACACTCCTGGGCATGGTCGATGATGATTGTACCCATCATGAATGTTGATCTGTTTGAACTCAGCAACAATCACAACTGGCGCACAAAGTTTGGCTTTCCGCAATGGACGATTGAAAACGCGCCAGACTGGCCGGAAGTGGAACGCGATGCTGCAGGCTTCACTGATCTCGGCTGGACCGAATTTTCCATGCAGACGTATTACTCACTTCTGAACTGCGGCTTTCACATGCGAGTCACTGCGGGAACAGGTACCGGCGTACACCCCGTTCCTCTGGGCCACGGCCGCGTCTATGTGCATACCGGCGAAGAGTTTTCGTATGACAAATGGATCACCAATCTGAACGCTGGCCATAGCTTCGTGACAACTGGTCCGCTGGTCGATCTGCGTTTCAATGGTGAACTGCCGGGCACGACGTGGTTAAAGGATTCCAGGGAGAACGCGATCGCGATCACCGGCACGGTCATCAGTCCCAATCGAATTCGCAGGATTGAAATCATTCACAACGGTGTGGTGGCTCAGACATTGGACATTCAGCCGCAGCAATCGCCGGAGGGTGCATTTACGTATCCGATTGACCTTGTCGAAACTGTCCATGGTTCCGGTTGGCTGGCTCTGCGATGTTTCGAAGACCTGCCCGACGGCAAAGTTAGCTTCGCTCACACGAATCCCGTATTCGTCGAAGTTCCCGGATCGCCGCTGATTCCACGCCGCCGGGACGCGGCATTCTTCATCAAACGCATGGACGAAGAGATCGCTCGCAACACCGGTGTGCTGCCAGACGAATCACTGGCGGAGTACCACAGAGCGAAAGCGATCTATGAGGCAGTACTGGAGAGGGCGGAATGAAGTTTTCAATGTTCAGTTACCCGTGTTCAGCGAATCGCAGTCTATCGTCTAGGCTTACTGACGACTGAACACTGGTCAGTGGCGGACAGTGGTAATCAATCTCGCAAATATCGTTCGATGTCCATGTGACCATGGAAGATACCGAGGATTTCAACGGACTCCTCAGTCCGAATCAAATACGCAATACGATAGTGTCCGTAGAGTATCTCTCGAACCTCGCGATCAGTGATGACGTCGTATCGTTGACCGATCCGAGGCTGGCGACTGAGCATCTGAATCTTGTCGTAGATTCCCTTGACAACTTTGCGTGCGGCCTTTGCATTATCGACGGCGATGTAGTCGTGGATTTGTTCCAGACAGTCCAGAGACCATCTGGTCCAGGTTATTTCGACCACGACTCAATCCTCTCGCGAATTTTCGAATCTGGTAGAATTCGATTGGCCTCGGAATCCGCCAATCCTCTCTGAACCATCCGAGCATAAGCGAGTTCTCGCAGGATTTCGTCGTAGCTGCTGTCGTCCGGCTGCCGCGAGATAATATCCGTCATGGACTCTTTTACTGTCGGCGTGGAATTTTTCATGGCTTAAGTCGCTTCGAAATGCCTGCGGAATAAACGTGGCGATCAGTACACAGCGTAAGGAAGGAATCTTAACAACATCGCGGATTGCCAGGGAATAAATTTTTGCTTGAAACATTGTGCCGAGAAACACTCATCGCACCGCTCCTCCGTTTACATTGATCACCTGGCCCGTGATATACGCAGCATCATCACTCAGCAGGTATCGAGCCATGTTCGCAATGTCCTGCGGCTCCCCCCAGCGTTTCAGCGGCGTCTCATTCATGACTCGTAGCTGCCAGTAATCGCTGGCATTTTCACCCCATGCCGTGCGAATCCAGCCGGGGGCAATGCAATTTACTCGTACGTCCGGAGCCAGGCTCACGGCCAGCGAACGACTGAATCCCATAATGGCATTTTTGGCGGTCGCGAACAATTCGCCACTGTCGCCTTCCATGCCGCGGTCCGACTGGTCCCAGCCGATATTCAGAATCGCTCCGCGACCTTGTTCCTTAAAGCGTTTGCCGAACGCACGAGACAATTCGATTGTGCCTGTCATGTCGGTTTGAATCAATGCGTTCAGCTTTAGAGCAAACTCAGAATTGCGAAGTTCGGTCGTCAGCAAGTCGGCTCCTGCATTGTTGACGATCGCGTCAACTCGGCCGGAATCAAATGCGCCCCGGACCAGTTTTCGGCGATCATTTTCATCCGACACGTCCGCACAAATTACATCGGCCTGCACTCCCATCGCTTGAGCTTCCTCCGCAACGGTCTCCGCACGATCCGCTGATCGTCGACAGTTTACGATCACATCTGCCCCTGCCTTGGCGCATTCGAGCAGGATCGCTCGACCGATTCCGGTTGAGGACCCAGTGACAAGAATCCGTTTTCCATGGAGTAATGCGAACGTCATGCGTGCAGAATAGTCTCATACATCAAAAAAAACGACGGTATTGAGCAAGTCCTCGCATCATCTGATTTTCGCGAAACTCCCCACCTGGCTGGCCAGTTACTTCTCCCACCACGCGATGATTGGTAGATTTCGCGTTCAACGGTGTTTTCAACTGCGGTGATTTTACGCGCGGACCCTGGGAGAATTGAGGCATGGCAAGTCGCCCGGCTAAGCTGGCGTTGGCAAACGGTAAAGTCATCACTGGTCAGGCTTTTGGAGCTGCAGGAGAAGTCAACGGAGAAGTTGTTTTTAATACCAGCATGACTGGCTATCAGGAAATTCTGACCGACCCGTCCTACACAGGCCAGATCGTCACGATGACCTATCCGCTGATCGGAAACTACGGAGTCAACGCTGAAGATGTTGAAAGCAGAGGCTTGTTCCTGAAGGGCTTTATTGTCAAGGAATTATGCGAATTCCCGAGCAACTATCGCTCAACCGAATCTCTCGATTCATACCTCAAGCGAAATAACATCATTGGCCTGCAGGGTATCGACACTCGCGCATTGGTCCGTCAGATCAGAACTCAAGGGGCCATGAAAGGCATTCTTTCGACGGTCGATCTGGATGATGCTTCGTTGCTGAATAAACTGCAAAAAGCCCCTGAAATTGTCGGTCGGGATCTCGTTCAGGAAGTAATGCCTAAGGAGAATTGCGATTGGGACATGTCTTTGAGCGACCTTGGTCGTCCGGCGGACTTCGCTTCCGGGGCTGACCGAACGGACAGACCACATGTTGTGGCAATCGACTATGGCATGAAATGGAATATGTCGCGTTATCTTCGCGATGTCGGTTGTCGAGTCACGATTGTTCCCGGAACAGCAACGGCTGCGGAAGTCCTGGCACTCAATCCGGATGGTGTATTTTTGTCGAATGGTCCGGGAGATCCGGAACCGCTGACCTACGCGATTGAAACAATTCGTGGCTTGTTGGGCAAGAAGCCTATTTTCGGCATCTGCCTTGGGCTACAGCTGCTTGGGCTGGCGTTTGGTGGCAAGACCTACAAACTGCGTTTTGGGCATCGTGGTGCCAATCAGCCCGTGTTGGACCGTCGCACCGGAAAAGTGGAAATTACATCACAGAATCACGGCTTTGCTGTCGATTCAGCGACTTTGCCGGCCGACATTGAAGTCACTCATATCAATCTGAATGACCAGACAGTCGAAGGCATTCGGCACACGAAGTTTCCGGCGTTTGGAGTTCAATATCATCCAGAAGCTGCCGCCGGTCCTCATGACAGCCACTATTTGTTCAGCGAATTTCTGCAAATGATGACGTCGTGAAATCCCAATGACGAATTGCCAATGACCAACGACTCGCAGCCAGTGGCAAACCTCGCGATTCAATTGCGATTCATTGGTGATTTTTCAATAAACATTAGACATACTTCTTTAGTTTCAACTACCTGAAAAGGTCTTCCACAGATGGCCCTCGAACGAACATTGATTCTTGTCAAACCAGACGGTGTGCAGCGACGACTGATCGGACGCATTGTTTCGAGAATTGAAGACAAGGGCCTGAGTATCATTGGCATGAAGATGCTGCAGGTGACGCCGGAGCTAAGCAAGAAGCACTACGCCGAACATGTCTCAAAGGGATTCTACAAAGACCTGGAAGCCTTCATCACATCCGGCCCAGTTGTGGCGATGGTCGTCGAGGGGCCCGAAGCGATCACAGTGATGCGAACGCTGATGGGTAAAACAAATTCACGAGAATCCGCACCGGGCACCATTCGCGGTGATCTCGGAGCCAGCCGCCAGATGAATCTTATTCATGGCAGCGACGGTCCCGAAGCAGCGGCTCGAGAAATTTCAACGTACTTTGCGGCCGGTGAAATTGTCTCGGCCCCAAATGCGCTGGCAGATCATCTTTGGGCGAAGGACGAAGAATAGTCTGGTCGGCGTAATGAGTCCTGTTCCTCGCATAACTCCCATGAGAGCAATGGAAGAATGGGATTTATGAAAACCGCACGGCAGCAATTCAGCCAGCCTTGTCAGCTTTTACCGTTCCGCGATCCTTGTGGATCTTGAATTCAATTGCATCTACCAATGCGATCCAGCTGGCTTCGATGATGTTTTCACTGACGCCAACGGTGCTCCACATGCCGTCTTTGTCGCGGCTTTCGATCACTACCCGGACTCGGGCGGCCGTACCTTCGGTGCTGTTGATTACGCGGACTTTATAGTCAACAAGCGTCATCTCTGACAGACGGGGATACGCTGCTGTCAAAGCCTTTCGCAGCGCGCTGTCGAGAGCATTTACAGGGCCGTCGCCTTCGCCAACCACGTGCTGGCATGTCGAACCGGTTGTCAGCTTGATCACCGCCTCAGTCATCGGTTCGCGTGCCTGGTTTTCGACGTTCACTCGGTAATGTTCCAGCTGAAAGGCTGGTGTGTAAGTCCCCGCCTGTTTCATGACGAGCAGATCGAACGACGCTTCGGCGGCTTCGTATTGGTAACCCTCATTCTCCAGATCCTGCACCGCGATCAGGATCTTTTGCATGAGTTCATTGTTTTCGCTGATATTGAACTTCGTCGTCTTGGCCACGATATTCGAGCGGCCGGAAAGTTCGCTCACCAGAATGCGACGTTCGTTGCCGACGGCATCTGGCGTGATGTGTTCGTAACTGCGTGCGATGCGATTGACTGCGTGAACGTGCATACCGCCTTTGTGTGCGAAAGCACTTGTACCAACGAAAGCCTGGCCCGAACGAAAATTCATATTTGCCAGTTCGTAGACATAACGTGACAGTTCCGTCAGACGCTGAATCTTTCCCGGTGCCAGCACATCATAGCCCAGCTTAAGCGACAGATTCGCGGCAACCGAAACCAGATCGACGTTTCCACAGCGTTCGCCGATACCGTTGATTGTTCCCTGAACCTGAACAGCTCCAACTTTGACAGCGGCGAGGGAATTCGCGACAGCCAATTCACAATCATTGTGACAGTGAATGCCAACACGGCACTTCACGGCGTTTTGCAGAGCCGTCACGGCTTCGACGATTTGTTCCGGAAGATTTCCGCCGTTGGTATCGCACATGCAGATCATGTCTGCACCCGCGTCGGCAGCAGCTTTCCATGTGAGTACTGCGTACTCCGGGTTCGCACGCCAACCGTCGAAACAGTGCTCGGCGTCATAAATCACTTCACGACCTTCCGACTTCGCGAACGCGATTGAATCGCTGATCATCGCCAGATTCTCTTCGAGTGAAACGCGAAGAACCTCCGTCACGTGCAGATCCCATGTCTTGCCCACGATGGTGATCACCGGCGCTTTGCTGTTCACCAGCGCCTGCATTCCGATATCGTCCTTTGCGGCAATGCCTTTGCGACGTGTCATACCGAAGGCCGTGATCTTCGCGTGCTTCCATGTCATCTCAGCAGCGCGCTGGAAGAATTCTTCGTCTTTAGGATTCGACAGCGGATATCCGCCTTCAATGTAGTCAAAGCCCAGATCGTCCAGTTTCTGGGCGATCATCAATTTGTCCTGCAGCGAAAAATTGACGCCTTCGCCTTGTGAACCGTCGCGGAGTGTCGTGTCGTAAAGCTGGATGCGAGCCATATTCTGCGGCCTTTAGCCAATAAAAAAACCCTCAGGGGTGTCCTGAGGGCTGGAATCAATTTGGATCTTCCTCAGGCATGTTGCAGCGATCGAGCGATAATAATACCGCCGATCCAAATGTTCTGAATGCTGCAAATGCTGTGGTGCATGAGCAACACTGTAGAAGACAGGTGGCAGTAACGTCAACGAGAAACCAGCTTTGAAGTCCCAGGAAGCATCGTTCGCGGGAAATTGCGTGTGAATTAGCGGGAAATGTGGGTTCGATTGTGGGCAACGCGTAGAATCCACGCAGAGGGAAGTCGGCAGTCCCTCAATGTCGGGTCGAAGGTCCTTCCCCCGAGAGCTGAACCTTGCCCGTCACGGAAGTTGATACTCTTAGAAATTCGACCAATTCATGTCCGATCCACAATTCACTTTACCCAGCGAACGCACCGTTTCTGGTCGCTGGCTGGTCGTCGGCATGTTTGTGATGGGAATTACGCTCACAGGCTTGCTGTATGCATATTCAAAACTGCATTTAGGCCCGTTCAGACCCTTGCAGGATGCGATCGTCAGCGAATTTCCTGGCTCCGCTCCCCGCGTTGATGGAGGGAAAAAGAAGCCCAGCAAGAATACTCCTACCATTCTTCGAATCCTCGTCAAAACGGAAATCGACCTGCTGGCTAAAACGGAAGAGTCCGAGCAGAAGCTGACATTCATGCGAAAACGCATCGGAGAACTTGCTCTGGAGAAGGCGCCACTGCCGGACCTGTCGCTGCTTGAAATTCATATTTACAAGCTTCTGAAGGAAGATGAAATCCATAAGCGGTCGTATCGAATGGACATAAAGGCTGGCACAGACTGGATTGAAATCGGTCAGCAGGGTCAGCCGATACCGACGATCGGAGTCGACCCAGGCGACCAAAGAATGTCAATTCCCTGACTGCAATCCACCGGATTTTTGCCCGCAACTTCGGAAAAAACGGAAAATCCTGCTCCGGAAACCGCATCCTGAGTAACCTGCGCTTGTTTCTCATCCTGCGCGACACCACCATGCCGTTTTCGGGGTTGAATTGGGCAGGTATAGCCCTCGTCTTTAGCGGAACGCAAAAAGCCATATCATGTCCGACATTTTTATCGAATGGGATCGCGACCGTCTGGTCGTGGCGCGAGGACGAACTGACGGAAATCGCGTAGAGATCACTGCATCCCGGATTATCGATCGCCCAACTGATGCGACTGACATGCTGATGGTGGTGGACCAGCTGAAGCAGTTCGCTGGCAGCGCAGCTGGAAAGGGTAATCCAACGGTCACAGTCGTCTTCCCCAGGCAATTCGTGACAATTCATCGCGTTCAGCTGCCACAAGTCTCTGATGCTGAACTGCCTGACATGGTCCGCATGCAGGCCACGATGCGACTCACTGTGCCTGTGGAGACGGTCCGGCTGGACTTCGCACCGCTACCAGTCATTCCAGGCAGTGCAACTCGCGACGTGCTCCTGGTGACAGCTCCGAACGAACAAGTGACGCAGGCCCGCCGAACATTAGGCGACGCCGGGCTGGAACTCAAAGAACTTCGAGTCAGCGCGTTCTGCCTGGCACAGGCCGCCGCGACTGCAGGGATCCTGGTGGAAAGCACCGATACGTCGTTTGTCGATGTCGTCGTGCTCATGCGTCGCGACTTCATTGAAGTGACATTCCTGCGCGGCACGGCCGTGCTGTATTCGCATAGTGGCAGTTCGTGGTCATCAGCAGACGCGATTGAACGGACTCTTCGATCTGAACTGACACGCGCTCGCATGTCGGCAGCAGAATCCTTAGGCGATCACAAAATTCGCCGTATTCTGCTCATCGGCTCGGCAGATGAAACGAGCGCTGTTTCCGATAAGATGGCTGCCCGGTTTGATTCAGCGACGATTGATCGCATTGATCCTGCAACATCACTGGTTCACGGGAAACTGACGGAAGGCATCACTGCCACCGATGTGGTGGCTTTGGCAGGAGCAATCCAGGGCGACACCAAGTCTAAAGTGGCGGCTGTTGATTTGATCAACCCTCGTCAGCCACCGGAGAAAAAAGATTATCGGCGCGTGGCAGTTCTGGGTGGGACACTAGCAGCCTTGTTGCTGTTCGCCGGCATTCATTTCTGGCGACAAGGGCAGATCAATGAGTTGACGGAAAAGAAGACTCTGCTCGGAGGGTCCAACAATCAGATTAAGCAGAAACTCGCCATCGGCGAACCCGAACTTCTTCAGGCAAACGCCGTTCAAAACTGGCTCAATCGTGACATCGAGTGGCTGGACGAAGTGATCAGACTGCAGTCTGTGCTCCCTAAAACTGATCGTTTCTTTGTCGATAATGTTCAGTTTTCAACTGTGCAGAAAGGCGGTACGGGGGTCGTCAAATTGGAAGGCTATGGGAAAACGCCAGAGGACATTGAAACGGCGGGACGTCTTCTGGCCGAAGCGGGCTACGGCGTGAAGCCGTATTTACCCGTGCCAAGTCCGGCCAGTGGTGCTCCGGAATATGCCATGAAAGTCGTTCTGGAACTCTCCTTGCCGGTACCTCAGGACGAACCAGCGTCGTAGTCAGTCAAACAGACAGACGCAGGGCAAGCTTTGCGTCTGTGAGTTGAAGACAGGCTGGAAGCCTGTCCGACGATTCAGCGATCAGGATTCAGGCAACAAGAATTGCAGTGATAAAAGTAAACGGGAAATAGTGATGGACGAACAGACACGAAAAAAAGTACTCGTTGGCGGATTGGCGTTCGTCGTCCTGTTCTTTCTGGTGCGCACAAAACTGGACAACTGGATTCGTGGACCAATTCGCACGTTGCAATCCGACGTCATCGCAGCAGAAAAATCTGCCGAGACACTTGCTGCTCAGGAGATACAGCTCGACGTTGCCAAACGTAACCTTGAGGACTGGAAGGCTATCAGCCTTCCAGCGGATGTAGATAATTCGCAGCGTCTGTATCGTGAATGGGTTCAGTCGTTGGCAGAAGAATGTGGCTTCAGCCGGATCAGTGTTGTTCCTGGCTCAAAATCTTCTCAAAAAGAGTATAGCCTTGTTTCCGTTGAAGTCCGAAATGCAGAGACCGACTTACAGGGACTGAAGAAATTTCTCTACCTGTTCGATCAGGCAAACATGTTGCATCGCATTGCGTCCCTCAGCATCAACAGCCCCAGCCCAAAGGGCAATCCACGAATGTCAGTCACGCTGACCGCCGAAGGTATCAGCGCTGCCGGGGCCGAAGATCGACGGGAATTGCTTGCACGCACAACGCTGACTACCGACACCAAAGTTGACGAAAAGGTCATCGTCGCAGCACCAAATGAATTCTTCCCTGTCGCTGAAACGCCTTTTGAGCCATTCTTCATCCGGATCGATCGTGAACTCATGCGTGTTGATGCTGTTGCGGATGCCGGCTGGCAGGTCAATCGAGGAGCAGAAGAGACAACAGCGGCAGCACATGAAGCAGATGCGATTGTTGAATTGTTCCCCGTTGCATGGGATCGAAAAGAGAAGTCCTCTGAACAATATGCAGAGTTCGTTAAATCTTCATTCTTTGTAATTCCATCGCCACCGAAAAAGTACACACCGCGCATCACCGGGGTCTCCAGCAAGACAATCAAGCCGGGAGAAGTAGTGAAGTTCACAGCAAAAGCGGACGGTCTTGACCCGGAGCTGGGCGACGCAAACTTTGGGTTAGCGGATGCCGCTGATGGCATGGTTATTGATGCCATGACGGGCGAGTTCCAATGGTCTCCTCTCGCGGATCTGAAACCTGGCGATTACACAGCTACTGTGCTGATGACTCAGGAAAAAACCCCTGACGTCAAAATTGACTCCCAACTGAAGATCACTGTAAAGAAGTCAAATGCCGCTCCGAAGATCACGTTGAAAGAGTCAGCGATCGTCGTTCTGGGCAATGAATTCACGATCACCGCGACTGCGTCCGATGAAGACGGTGGAGACATGCTGACGTTTTCTTTGGGTGGGGGTGCTCCAGAGGGATTGTCCGTCGATTCAAAGACCGGACAACTCAAATGGACACCACCAAAGACCTTCGCCCCTGGCAAGTACGATGTTGAAGTTAAGGTCACGGACAATGGATCTGAACCACAATCCGCCGCAGCAAAAATCTCTTTGGACGTGCAGGATGATTTTGCACAACTGACCATGTTGTCAGGGATCGTTGGCAAAGATGGGGTGTTGTATGCATGGTTTCGAAACAAAGCGACGGGCAAAGTCAGCCCTCTGCAGGAAGGCGAAACAGTCATCGTTTCCGAGATCAGTGCTGAGATCGTTTCGATTACTGATCGCTTCGTCACCATGAAAGACGCGGCCGGCGTTTGGAAGCTGAAACTTGGCGACAGCCTGCGTCAACGGGAACTCGTTGCACCCGCACCAAAGCCTGAAGAACCTGACGCGTCAGTGAAACCAGCCTCTGCAACACCGGAAGCCTCTGCGACATCCAAAGAAGAAGTCATTAAGCCTGAAAAGTCCGAGTCGCCAGAACCAGTACCTGCAGACACTCCAGCTGCAGACACTCCAGCGGCAGACGTGGGGGAATAGTCCGTCGTCGGATTATTCATCTTCGTCCAAATCATCATCATCATCGTCATCCGGGTCTTCGTCTGTCAGCTCAAAGCGGCCGGCTTGCCAGACGGCTCCAGGGATATCCGTGTAGGATTCTTCGCTCTCCAGAATCTCCGGCACCATAGCGGGTAAGTGATAACATTTTTCCTGAAAGCGAAGTGCAGTTTCGCGGGCATCGTCTTCTGATTCCGCCAACACGCCCCATTCGGTGATGTAGGTCGTCCAGCCAGCCTGATCACTTAACCGGTCTGGGTCTTGCTGCCACGTGTCGTCAAGCGGTTGATGTACAAGGCATCGATAGAGCCTGATATTTTCAACAGGTTTTTGATCGGTGGATTCACGTTGAAACTGAAACCAGGCATCGGGCATCAAACCTGATCGCAGCAGTCGTGTTTCCAATCTTGCCACCAGCGACTCATCTTTCAGGACTTCATCAGCAACCACGCTAAGTCGGTGCAGAAGTTCGGCAATTCCTGTGGAAGACAGAAAGTCTATTTCATACAGAGGCGTATCCATGACCGTGGCGAGATGGGGCTGAGCACCCGCAAAATCGCCCAGGCGGGACTTTGCCACGGCTCGCATGAGTTCCAGATGCCAGCCGGTCGTTTCGGCCTGAAGCTCTTCCAGCTCGATGCAATCCAGGCACAGCTGAAAATCGCCTTGTTCGTAGTGACAAACGCCGCGGTAGTAATTGGTCCAGACGTTTGGACCCGCCAACTGTTCAAACTTTTCCAGATATGTCAACGTCGCATCGTACTGTTTCAAACGGAATGCCAGCATTGCCGCATCAAACGCCACCTGAGCATCAATGCTGCCCTCGCGCAGGCTAAGATCCAGCACATTCAATGCATCGCGAGGACGTTCAGTGTTGGTATACAAATCTGCCAGTCGCCGCACAATGTTGCCATCAATGCGGTCCAGCCGAAACGCGCGGGCGAAGCAACGTTCGGCCTCACCATTGTTATCCTGTGCCGCAAAGTGATCACCTGCGCGCAGGAAATTACGAGGTTTTGTCGCATCGAGTTCCAGAGACTTCCGAAACAACTGCTCGGTCCGTTCCGCCGTAATCTTCTCTGCAAGCGCTTCGTTTGGACTTGTGCGCAAAGCATCGCCCAGAACACCCAGCACCGACAGTGCAACGGCATTGCTGCGATGAGGTGCAGCGAGTGCGTTGGCCCACTTCCAGACGTCGTCTCCGTCTTCTCCCCCGCCGACAAGATAGCCCATCAGGTGAATCAGAGCACAAGCATCTTCCCGATGCGTCGCCTGATCGGCACCAACGGCGAGAATATCTGCACGAATACTTTCAAACTTCTCCTGACTTGGATCCTGCATGAGATCGTTCATGCGCGAGCGGAATGATTCGATCATCTGCGAGAGCGGAGTTACTGCTGCCTGACCTGGTTCATCAGGCGTCATTTCATCGTCATTATCGACGACCGTTGCCGACGATTCGACATTGGTCGCCTTTGTATCCGACGATTCAAGGCGACGTGATTCTGATGCTATCGCCAATGCGGACGGAGATTCAGAACTCAGCAACAGATCCAGGCGTCGCAACGTCAAATAGTCATTCGCGGCTCGAGCACGCTGTTCCAGTTGTCGAGCCAAAGCATCGGCCTGCTTTTGATGTTTGGCCATTCGCTTGACTGCAATCAATCGTAATCGCGTCTCAAACCACAAATGAGTTCCATTACATTTTTGCAGTCGCTGATCCCAATGACTCAGCAGCTGTTCTGCTTCATCCCATTTTTCTCGTTGCACTGAAAGCAACGCCGCATTCAAATCGAGAGTGTGTTCAAAGATCGGGCACTCTTCCGGCGTTGGCATTTGGGCAAACGCCGGATCAGCATCGATGATGCCAGGCAATCCGGCGGCAAGGCGGATTGTGTCACGTGCCAGTAGTGTCCGGAGTCTGGATTCCAGCTTTAACGAGACGGCTTCACCCTGAGTAAACTCCAATGCTTGATCCATCGTCACCAGTGCTTTGTCGAAATTGCCATGCAGCGCGTCCAGCCATGCAAGTTTGGTCGCGGCCAGCCAGCGACGGTCGCCACGATCAGACCATGCACTTTCCTGCTCCATCACGAGCCGACACTGATGACTGGCAATGTCGGCATCGTCAGCCGCGAGGTAAACGTCGCATGCATATTCGCGGAAACAACTGACACATCCAATCTTGCCGGTACGCCGACAGATCTGAATGCCATCCGTGATGCACGCATGCATGCCGTCGGAGTTATATCCTTCAAGCTGCCCTGTCGCTTCTGCCAGGTTTTCGTAGGCACAGGAACTCATCGAGTAGACAAGATAGTCGTATTGCTCGCGCGAGAAATCCGACTGAATCTGCCGCACCTTTTCTTCGTTTTCCAGAATGGCAATCAATTCCACTGCTCGTTCGCGCATGGTCTGGAATTCGAATAGGTATTGAGCCTGATCCATCTGGAAAAATGTGCCCAGCACATACGCATGGGCACGATGCTCGACGCGCCCTCGACGCCGGAGTTCGCCGTAGAGTCGCGATGAACCTGCAAAATGGCATTTTGGAATTAACTCGCCCGCGCGTTCCTGCAGATCCTGAAGTTGCTGATCGATTCGAGCGTCGTCACTGGATGCCATCGTCAAGCCTTTTCAAATCTGAATCTCAAATCAATCCCGTCGGCGGAGCGACGGGCGTACAGTAGACCCGTCGCTCCGCCGACGGGATTCCATGGCTTTCACTGCTCATTTCCCCACAGTGCATCTGCGATCCAATCCAGGTCTTCGGTCTGTACGTTCGCCGCTTCTTTTCCTCGCCCCGCCCCGGCTGACGTCAGGGCATTCGACACCAGCAAACGCAGTACACTTGCCAGCGGACTGCTCACGCCCTGTTTGAACGCTCGCTGCACAAGCCGATGCTCACGATTCAGAATGACTTCGTTTTGCCCAGTCGGTGCCTGACGAAAATGTGCATCAATCAATCGCTGAAAGCCCTTTGGAATATCGCCGTCGCGCCGAAGTTCTTCAAACGTCTGAGCCAGCTCATAGCGTTCATTCAGAAATGCCACGACTGGCAGATTCTTATCAAACGACGCCATGAGCACTCGCGCCTGAGTGGAACGGAAGAAGTCTGCCCAGGCGGCGGGCACATCTTCCAGTTCATTCATGCCCATCACGGAATCGGCAAAATGATCCGATGAAGGAGTCGCCGGGCGTAGATCAATTTCGCGCCCGGACTGGTCAGCAATCATCGCGGCCAGCAGGTTTTCTTCGAAGCTGCGAAACACGTGTACGCACGGCGTCGGATTCGCCGAAAACACGTCATCCAGATATCGTTCCTGACGACGGTCGGCGTTGTACCAGATAACGTACTCAGCATTCGTTTCATGCAGTGCGTCAGCCAGACTCTTCTGCAGCAGTTCGTCAAACAATAACGCCCCACGTGACGTCCGAAAGCGATAGACTTTGGCGAGAACTTCACGCAGGCGAGGTTCAGCGAGTGCCGCTCCGGCCAGCAGATAGCGATGCCAATTCACAATCGCTTCCAGCCGCGAAGGTTCTTCATCGGCCATCTTTTCCAGATGTGTGAACAGAAACTCGTTCAACGTTGAACGTACAATCTGAAACCGATCATCGCGCACAAGGTCTTCACGACTGGCCGTTGGCAGACAGTCTTCAAGCTCTAAAACGCCACGCAGGAAAGTCGCCCACGGCGGCAGCAGATCACGCACCCGGCGAGAAATCACCATCCGCCGCACGGTAACCGCGACTGTCGATTCATCAGCAAACCCCGGAGTGCGCTGAGGTGAGATGTACAACGCCCCGGCAATCGCGGCAGGTTTTTCAACTCGAATCGGAATGACATCCAGCGGCGACTCGTTGAAGTAGTTTGCAAGTTCCAGTTCCAGTGCTTCCGGATCAGGAGTCGGGTCAAACCACGCAACGTTGATCACATTGACGCGGGCGGCACTGCCGTTCAGGTGAATGGGAACAGTAAGGAAATCTGCGTATTGTCGAATGGCTGCCTCAAGCGGTTCCGCCGATTCCGACATGACTCGAAACTGCGGCTTCAGATGCAGGCTTACAGACGTCCCGACTTCCGTGCGATCGGAGGATGACAGGGTGATATTCGTGCCTGGACCTGCCTCCCAGCGAATTCCTTCTGACCAGTCTTCGCGGCGACTTTCCACAACAAGCCTGTCGGACAGCATAAACGCACTGAACAGCCCAATGCCGAATTGACCGATCAGGTGTTCGCCATCGCCATTGATCGGTTCGCGCTGCTCGTCAGTGCCGCGTCCTTTGAGCAATCCCGTGATGCCGATTCCCAGCGTTCCGAGAAACTGCTCAGCGTCGTCTGCGTTGAGACCAATCCCATCATCACTGAACGTCAAAGTTCCAGCCGTTGCGTTTTGCTGAATATCGATCCGCCCACGAAAGGACAGATCGCGACTGCGCCGCCGCATGATGGCATCATGCGCGTTTTGGATCAGTTCTCGAATCGGCGTGTCCACTCGGCTGTACAACGACGATCCCATGATCTCGATCACGCCGGCAATATCTACCCGAAACGGAATCTGACGAGTCCACACGCTCTGCACCTCACGCTGCCTGCTGCACACACCCACGAATACGATTGCTGACAGGCGAACTTCTGAACCTTAGATTCAGTCTGGATCACCATCAAAACAAGCGGGAGGTTAGCAGCAAATGCTTCGGAATTCACGCAACAACGTGAGTGGCTGAAACGTATTTGGTGTGACTGGCATCCCGGCAGCTGGAATTATTAAGAGGTGCAGACCAATACGTTTTCATTGCCAACTCGACAGAGACGCCCTGTCGGGCAGCCAGTTTGCGATTTGACGCTCGTTGTCAACGGCCGGTGCTATTCGTCTTTCTTTTTTTCGACGTTGTCGGCGGCTTGGCTTTCTGCACCAGCACCTGCAGTTCGCAATGTGATTAAGCGACCAAAGATTTTTACAAACCCCTGTTCCAGGCGAATTCGCATGCGAGCTCCCGTTTCCGTAAGCCGTGAATCGATCTCAATCCGATCATCACCCTCAGCCAATGTATCGCGGACGATTTTCTCGCCTTGTTCACGGCGCTGGGCCTGAAGAGCCACCCGTTCTTCGCTCTGACGTCCGCCACCACGATTTCGTGTGGCAGTTGGCGGTGCGGCCTCTGCAGCGGGCGTCGCCTCATTTTTCGATATTGCTTCCAGTTCATTTTTAGCTTTCGCTGCTAATTCTTTTTCAGCATTCGCTTTTCTGCCAGCAGTTCCAGCGTTGGTCGCCATTTCAACGAGCTGATTGACATTGACGATGACGCGGAAATTCGGCGGAGTCGCGTAATCCTGAGGCGACTGATTTGCCTCTTCCAGCTCATCCATCACGTTGGTCAGGGTGCCGTAAGAGAATTCTCCGCCAAGGACTGCCCAGACCGAACGCGCCCCAACGCCTACGGTGATACCAATTTCATTGCCGAAAACTTCGACCGCTGCAGGTGGCTGCTCTGCAAATATCAAACGATGAAAAGTGATTCCCTGGTGTTCGCCGGAACCGATTTGCAGAGTTCCTGCCTTCTTGATTTCATCAACGTCCTTCAATCGCGTTAAGGCGTCGAGTAAGCCCGCTCCCATATCGTCACCTTCCTCAACGCGTGAGGCTCCAACAATCGCCAGTTTGCCCTCAGAATCGGTGTAAAACTGTGAAAAAACATCTACGTGCCCGACATCCAGGCTCTTTTGAATCGCTGAAAGGGCACGGCCAATCGGACTGTTTTCATCTGGGGTTGGTCCGAGTTTATTGACTTCGATCAAGCGAGCGACTTCCATTCGCACGCCCTCCATCATCTCTGAGTAAGCGGTCTTGTCACGCTCTGCCATCATGGACGACATAGAAATGGAAACGGCGGCGTCTTCATCAAGCAAGGGAATAAAGTAACTCGGCCGCTCCGTTGACTGCAGAATCTCCTGCAGTAGTTTTGTGCCTTCCAGAGCATCAACCACAACGTCGATGTTGACAGCGTTCTCTGCCTGCAAGACGTCGATTCCAAACGTGATTTTCTGGCAATCCATGATCAGCTGATTCAAAGCCTCCAAACCGCGTTGGCCTTCCGTTTTCCGAATACGGTAAGCGCCATCTGGTTCGTCGTCTCGCTGCTGAAGCTGAGTTGAAATTCCGGACGTGATAATGTTCATCAACAACGCGCGCGTGGCGACGGGGATCGAATCGATATCGAGGCATAAGGAAAAATCAAATTGCTCAGCCTGACTTGCCAACAGTTGAGCGGGATTCGGCAATGGGCGGTCAAGAGCTTCAGCAGGAGGATTGTCTCCGAGCGGTATGAACGCATAGCCATCTCGAAGTAATACTGGATAAGATCGATTTGGGCCAATGACTTCGTAACGGCCTTCTTCGTCTTTTTTGCTGATAACAACAGGGGCTTTTTCAACGAGCTTGGTGGCCGCTTCGACGGAGTCCACCGGCACGAACGCAATGAATTGTGGGAGCGGGGGGAATACGGCTGGTAAATAAGCCATGACGCCGAACGGCTTGGTGCGATTGAAGCCTTCAAGATCGTTCATAGTTCCTGACAGCCAGTCTTCTACGATCTTGAACGAATCTGGTGTTCCAGCCACGTCAAAAATGTAGCGGGCTTCATCAACAAAGCGATCCGCACTCGCGAAAGTGACCGTCGCAAGCGGACGTGTGCCTTCTGCGATCAGGCTGAACCCTTTCTCTACGCTTTTCGTTGATGTCGGCTTTTCGTCCGAAGCCGTTTGCCCGTTTGCTGTCCGCAACGAACAAATCAAAGCGATACCGAACATCACACTCAGCCAGGTTCGAAATCGAAAACCTGCAAATGGTCGAGGAATAGAATTCAAGGAGAATCGCATTGGGAAACCTGTAGGTGAATTGAGTTTTGAAGTCTTTGAAATCTCATGTACTCGATCGTAGATGATCGAATTGCCTTGTTTTATTGCAAGCGATCGCTTCAATTGATACTTGGCATCGTAGGATACCCGTCACTGTGTGACCCAGTAGATTCGCTGAACGGTTGACAATCTCAGGTCTGAGTATCAGAAACTTCCGAGCATCTCAAAAAGATTCGCGTTGGTGTGCCGAAAGGACATGTTTTCTCGCGAAAAATCGAGCACTGTTCGCTCGTGGCGGGCGGCAGATTGAGAAATGCCTCGCTCTGCGACCTTCGGTGGACTACGGACCTTAATGAAACCCCCGCCGACTCGACTCTTATGACCTCCGGTCAGTTCAGGATGGAATAGTGTTCATAAATACACTTAAATTGTCGGGGCTGCGACGGATCGGTCGATTCCAAACAGGCGAAAGTTGCCGAGGTAACAAGTGGAGTTTCGGGTTTCCGCAGAAGTGTCTGACGGGTTGGTCAATCGTGTAAAAAATTAGGATGGCTAACCCTGCAAACCCTGTTGCTCGGGTTTTCTGGCACAGTTACAACGGGCGGCGTCTCTTGATGGGAAAATTCCGCCCGAACTATGGCGTCACTTTTTCATCGACATGGCTGACCTCGGATTCTGGTTCGAACATGATGTTCGAAGTCCTGGGAACAGTGAAGAGACTCAACAAGCACCAGTGATTCAGGATAAGCTCCTCCGGCTTATCCGTCGCAAAAACCAGCTCGGTCTAGCGGATCACGACCTTGGTTTGAGGAACGTCATGAAGATCGTTCAGAACCCTAATCGCTGGCTTCAGAAACTGTCCCGAGCTGCTGCTCTGGTCGGGCTCCTTGCTGGTTCCGGCAAAGCTCTGTCACAGGACGACTACACGTTTGGCCGCACGCCAAGCGGTTCGGCGTCTGAGACGGTGGATTACAATCGAGATGGCTTCGGCGTGGCCGTTCGGGCTGGGCACTCCGCAGGCGAGACAGTTGGGCGTCAGCAATCGATCAGCCTTCTGAATTTGTCGCCGTATTTCAATGTGGAAAACGAGCTTCTCTTCGGGGATGCTCAACTGGGTATGGCAAACCGTGGCGAGCTGGCATGGAGTTTTGGCGGTGGTTATCGCCATTATTTTCCTGATCTGGATGTCGTCGGTGGTTTGAACAGCTATTTCAACGCCGATCAGTTGACTGGCGCTCGCCTGCAGCAATGGGGCGTTGGAGCGGAATTGCTGGCCAACACATGGGAAGCGCGTGGAAACTTCTACCAGCCGTTTGGCAGTCCTCCTTCGTTGGTGAGCCAGAGAGTTGATCCGAACAGCGTGGCATTTACCGGAAACAATCTTACTTTTACACGTATCGATTCTGTCGCGGAAGCACTCGAGGGTTTTGACGCTGAAGCTGGTTTTCTGCTGCCAGGTGAGATGGCAGAAAAGATTGATCTCAAAGTTTTCGGCGGCGGTTATCACTATGAAGGCACCGACGTTGAGGGATTCAGCGGTTGGTCATCCCGCGTTCAGGCAGACATTGGCCGCTGGCTGGAAGTCGGCGTGAAAGTCACGGACGACAAACTGTTTGACACGACAGTTTCGTTCAACGCGATTGTGCATATGGGTGGATTCAGCAGCCAGGAACACACAAAGCGTTCTGCCATCCAGCGTTTTCGAGAACCAGTTCGACGCAACACAAATGTCTCTGCTGCGATCACGGACGTGGCGAACGCGGGTCAAGTGGCGAGAAGAGGCGGAAACATCCTGACGATTGCTCATGTCAACAGCAATGCCACGGGACCGGGGTTCATCGGCTCAGTCAACGATCCGTTCTCTCAAATGTCTCAGGGATTGGGTGCTGCGACCGATATTGTTTTTGTCCATGCAGGCAGCAATTTCAATGCAGCACCGCAGAACATCGTCAATCTGGCGCCTAACCAGCAGGTGATTGGCGAAGGTCTCATCGTTCCGGGCCGCAATACGAATTCATCAGTGACCGTTGACTTGCTTGGGACAACGACGCAGGTTGCGTTGCCAAAGTCTCCAACATTTGCAGCGAACCCGGCTTTCCTGCGACCAACTCTGGCTAACACGGCTGGAAACACGGTCACGATGGCTCAGGGCAGCCAGTTCTCTGGCTTCATCATCGACAGTCCAACAGGCAGTGGCATCGTCAGCAATGGGGTTGGCAACACGATCATCAACGACGTTCTTGTGCGAAACGCCGGTGTTTCCGGGATCAGTCTCCAGAATACGACCGGTACGACAACGATCACCAATACAACTCTGATTTCCAGTGCCACGGCCACTGGTCCGCTGTTTCATGTGAACGGTGGCAATGGTGCAGTGAGTTTCGGTTCGACAGACTTCGGCCTCAATGGATCAACGAACTTCTTTGGTCTGGCGGCGTTGACAAACACGTCGTCCCAGCCAGCCGTCACGATCGAAAACATGACGGGCGGTCGAGTCGATATGTCGAATTCGAACCTGACATCAACCGGTGGTGGCGGCATTCTGATCCAGAACAATACCGGAGGGGCAGCAACGATCGACAATGCATCGATTACAAACAGCGCTGGAAACGGTATTGCCATTCTAAACAGCGCGGGGACTTACATCTTTCGCAAGACAAACGCTGCAGTCGGTGCGATCACGGTCGACAACTCAGCACAGCAGGCAATCCTGATCAACAATGCGTCCGGGCAAATCACGTTCTCAGATCCGTTGCTGATCACAAGTCGAAATGCAGAAGGCATCGACATATCGCAGTCCTCCGGCAGCACAATTTTTGCTGATCTCACGACCATCAACGGACTGGGTGCCGCCGCTGGCACGGAATCGGCTGTCGCGGTCCATGATCAGTTAGCGGGCAGCACCGTGACGTTTCGTGACAACCTTGTGATCAGCGGTGCTGCCGCTGGCCGCAGCAGCTTTGGCAACGGTGTTAACCTCGCCAACAACGCTGCCGGAAGTGACTTTATTGTTCAGGGCAACACTTCCATTGACGGTACCGATCTGGCCTCAATTGCCATCAACAACAACGCTGGGTCTGTACAGTTCCGGGGTGCGACACGAATCACACGACGTGCTCAGGAAGGCATCTTGATCACCGATTCTTCAAGCCCCGTACTGTTCGGTGCCACACCCGCCGCTGTTACAACAATCCTGAATGACAATGTGATCGCCTCGCAGTTCGCGGCAATTTCTTATACGAACAATACGGGCGGCATCTCGATGCAGAGTGCTGTGATCGATAACGCTCAAGGTGGAATCGGCGGCGGTGCTGGCATCAATGTTCAGGACAACACTGGCGCGGTCAGCTTTGGTGCAGTCGATGTGATTTCCTTCGACGGCATCGGAGTCTTCGGCCTGAACAATACGAGTATTCGGATCGGTGATGGTACCATCATTACCGATGCCGCTGCGGCAATCGACATTGAAGAGACCGGTATCAACATCAATCTGCGAGAGGTCTCAAGCAGCAACTCGCCGGACTATGGTATCCGCCTGGTGGAGACGAATAAGACTGCTATCGGGTTCAATACATTCAACGTCGATCCGACAACCATCAATCCCGTGGCCGGTGATGGCGGAACCATTATTAGTGCCAATGGAAACGGTGCAGACGACAACGATTCTGCTGGTGTCTTCCTGAGCAATGCTGGACGGGTTCGATTGCGTGCGATGCAGATCGAAAACAACGAATTTGGCATCCGAGTTCGCAACACCGAAGCTGTCGCCGGACTTGGAAGTAATGTGAAACAAAGCCTGACCCTTGTGGCGACAACGATCGTAGACAACGATATTCGAGGCCTGGATTCACAGGATCTGATGGGTCTGGATATCCAGAACTCGATCTTTGACAACAATGGCGATGATCCTTTGACCGGGCGAGAAACCATGTTGCTCGATTATACGGTCCGTCTGGACCCAGACACGATCACCCAGTTTGCTCAGGCGATTGATCCGTTTGTTGTACTGATTCAGGACACCGATTTCACTTCGAACACAACGGATGTGATCAACATCACCCAGTCCAATGGTACTGCGAACGGAGCCGCAATCCAGACAGATCTGTTCCGCAACACATTTACCATCAACGACACGGCCGACACGACAGCCGACCTTTTAGTACAGGGTACTACTCAGGGAAGTTTCGACAATGCGTTCATGTTTGACTGGAATGGACCTGTTCGAGCACACCTCGAGAATAATCAGTTCGACATGGTTGCCGCTGAACAGGCGCAGGCTATCTCCTACAGAACTCGCTCAACGACCGATCAGGTCGAACTGTCAATCCAGAACAATGTGATCAATCTCAACAACGTGACAGTCAACGCCGGTGCTGTAGATGTTCGACTTGATGGTCCAGCTCTTATGGACACGTTTGAGTATCGCGTCGCCAACAATCGGCTGAACGTTGGGGACGGTGGTGTGCTGGGAGGGCTCGGCACGTCAGGCGGTCGACCAACAGGTTTTCGATACCAACTGGCGGCCGATACGGGTCTGGCTTTGATCAACAACGATGTTGTCATCACCGGGGATGGCGGAACCGGAATTCTTATTGCTCGAAGCGCTGCAACTTCCAGCTTCCAGATCGATGGGAACAGAATTGGATTGGCAGACTTTGGAACGGTTGCAGAACGCGGAATTATCTTCAGTCAGG